>JALSQJ010000239.1 GCA_026985495.1 Campylobacteraceae bacterium | reverse complement strand
GAAGTTTTACAACAACAAGCTAAAATGGCTGCGATGGGTGAGATGATTGGTAATATCGCTCATCAATGGAGACAGCCTCTCAATTCCCTTAGTGCTTTAAATGTCCTTTTGGGAATAAAATATAAAAGAGGAGAACTATCTGAAGAGGAGATGGAGAAGTTTCAGAAAAAATCAAATGAACTCATTCAAAGTATGAGTGATACCATTGATGACTTTAAAAACTTTTTCCGACCTGATAAGACTAAAGATAGGTTTAGTGTTAATGAAGCAATTCATAATGCAATACGTTTTGTTAGTAACAGTTATCTTGAACATAAGATTGAAATTATTTTTAAAGAGCAATCTTCTGTTGAAATTAACTCCTATAAAAATGAGCTTATACAAGTTTTATTGAATATTTTAAACAACTCTAAAGATGCTCTAGTTGAACGCTCTATTGTTAATCCCAAAGTTGTTATATCTATGCTAGAGTTAGAAAATGAAGTGATAATAGAGATACAAGATAATGGGGGAGGAGTTGATGAGATAATATCTGATAGAATATATGAACCCTATTTTACCACCAAGTTTAAAAGTGAAGGTACAGGAGTAGGACTCTATATGTCTAAAATGATTATAGAGAGGTCAATGAATGGACTCCTAATTAGTAAAAATAGAGGGGATGGTTTTCTTACTATCATTAGAATAGGCAAAGAGGTAGATGATTGGAGTTATGCTATTTAATAGTACTCTTTTAAAAATTCATCTCGAATATTTTCAAACTCTTGGTAGGACTCTTGATTACATCCATCAATAATGGCAAACTTATTTAAAATTTTTAGAAACAGCATAATTTGATAGATGTTGTTGTTTAGCTCTTTTTTTATATAGTGAATCTTTTTATTTATATTGAGTCTATTTGTTAAAATTTTTTTTTGAATATTTAGTAGTTCATCTTCTTGTAAATTTAAATCTTTTTTAAAGAGATGAGCATACTCTTTTTTATGGTTCTCATTTATATTTACAATAGAGCATACTAAACTTACAGAGGCAAGTTTAAACTCTTTCTCATCTTCTAAGTTGTCTTGGTTCTCTATTAAGTTAGAAATCTGTTTAAGGTTGTACTCCATAATTTATCCTTGATGTTTACTCTCTGCTCTTGTAACTTCAAGTTCAATAGCCATAAAGTTTAAAGAGTTAAAAAACTGCTCTTCATTAAGAGGTTTTAAAATATAGGTCGCAATACCAATCTCTGCAGCTCTCTTCAGATAAGAAGATTGGCTAAATGCTGTAAAGAGTGCTATGGGTTGGTTAGGGTCTATCTCTTTAATGGCTTCACTCATAGTTAAACCGTCCATATTAGGCATGGCAATATCACTAAGGACAATATCTGGACTCTTCTCTTTGTAGAGTTCTAATCCCTTTTTCCCATCATTGGCAATAAAAACCTCTTTACATGATGTTTTTAAAATTTCTGATATTAGCTCTTGTGTGGTCTCTTCATCTTCTACATACAATATAGTAAAGTTTTTAAGTCTCATCACATGTTCCTTTTTAATATCTTTAAGGTTTTATTATATCTCAAAATAATTAAAATAAATACTATTTAGTATTTTTTAATAACCTAAGTTCGATGGAGTATCATATAATAGAGTAGTAGTTTTAAATAGTGTTAGAGTCTATAAGTTAGGGAGATATATTTAAGTGGTGGCGCCAGACGGAATCGAACCGCCGACACAAGGATTTTCAATCCTTTGCTCTACCAACTGAGCTATGGAGCCACACTGTGGAGTACTTCATGTTTGAAGTGGCTGAAATTATAGCCACTTACTCTTAATAAATTCTTAAATTACTTAATCTTCTTTACAAATCTAAAAAACTCTTCTCCACGATGTTTATAAGAGTTAAATTGGTCAAAACTAGCTGCTGCTGGAGAGAGTAGGGCGACATCATTTTGGTTTCGATTTGTAGCAATGGTATTAATAGCATTTTCAAGAGTTTGAGATGAGGTAAACTCTACCCCATATTTTTTAGCTAATAGAGCTAACTTTTTAGAGTTTGCTCCAATGGTGTAGAGATGTAATTGTTTGGTTGCCATAAGTTTAAAAAGAGGAGTTAAGTCTGCCCCTTTGTCGTTCCCCCCTACAATAAGATGAATAAAACGGTCATCATAAGTTTTTATAGCTTGAATTGCTGCATCAAGGTTCGTAGCTTTTGAGTCATTGACCCAGAGTCGTCCTAAACTATCTTTGGTCTCCTCTTGTCTATGGTTATCTAATGTAAAGTTATTTATCTTCTCATAATCTATCTCATCAAAAAGAGTTTTAGTAACGGCTAGTGCCAATAGAGCATCTTCTAAAAAGGCTGCTTTAAATCGTATTTTAGAGCTATCAATCTCAAAATAGTTCTCTAAAAATTGTGTAGAGTCATACTCAACCACAAAGGCATTAGTTTGAGGAAGGGTTAGCCCTTTGGGAATAAGTGCCATCTCTCCCTCTTTCATAGTTAGAAGAGGTTTTAGTTTATCAGATTCATACTGCTCTGGAGTACCATGCCAATCGAGATGGTCAGGGGTAATAGGGAGTAAGAGGTAGATATTTGGCGAGGCAATATTGGTATGGTGTAGGGTAAAAGAGCTTGATTCAAGTATCCAAATAGGTGCTTGTGGGTCTAGCTCAGCTAAAGGTGTTCCAATATTTCCACCTGCAACAGACCCTCTCTTCTCTAAAAGGTGTTGTAGCATCTGTGTGGTGGTTGTCTTTCCATTTGTTCCACTAATCCAGATAGAGAAAGGCATCTTATTTGCAAAGTAGTCATACTCACTTAGTAGATGTTTAGCAGAGTTTATGAGTGGATGGGTTGGTGGAAGACTTGGTGTTGTTACTTCTAATTCACTACTATTTGGGTCAAAAAGGGAAGAGGGTAAAATTTGATTTTTATCTTCATCTATGTAAGGCTTTTTTACATTATCATCATAGAAAGTGCAACTACCACCAACTTTTTTTGCTATCGCTTTGGTGGTAATTCCATATCCAAAAAGAGTAGGCTTCTTCATTATCGTATCTTTAGTGTAATAAGTGCAATTATATTTGAGATGAATGATATCATCCAAAAACGTACAATAATTTTGTTCTCTGCCCATTTTTTCATCTCAAAATGGTGGTGAATGGGTGCCATAAGAAAGATACGTCTCTTGCGAAGTTTGTAGCTACCTACTTGTAGAATAACAGAGATGGTTTCAATAAGAAATATAAGTCCTATGATAACTAGTAGAACTTCACTTTTGCCAAGAATACCCATGTAAGCAATGACTCCACCAATGGTTAATGACCCTGTATCACCCATAAAAATTTCAGCAGGGTAACAGTTGAACCACAAGAAGCCAAGTAGTGCTCCAGAGAGAGAAGCAGCTAAAATAGTGACCTCTCCAACTCCTTTAATATTTGGCATGTAGAGATAACCAGAGAAGATAGCATGACCTGTTAAATAGACAATAATACCAAGTGTTGCTAATGAGATAATAGAGGGAACTGTTGCTAAACCATCTAACCCATCGGTTAAGTTGACGGCATTGCTTACTGCTAAAAATACAAAGACCCAAAAGGCAGGTGCAAAGTAACCCATATCGAAAAGAGACTCTTTTATAAAAGGAACATATAGTGTAGTTGGAAAGTTAGCAACAGAGACTAAGTAGAGAGAGACAGTAAGTGCTACAACAGCTTGTAAGATTAGTTTTCCTCTACTGCTTAGACCTTTAAGGTTGTCACCTGTTAATATTTTTCCTAAATCATCTTGAAAGCCCACCAGTGCAAACCCTATAAGAGCAATAAGACCTGCTATAACAAAATGGTTGGTTATGTCAATAGTCAAAAGAAGTGAAATAACGGTTGCTAAAACAAAGATAGCCCCACCCATTGTAGGAGTATTGGCTTTATTTGAATGGTTTGGTACATACTTATTGATAGGTTGATGGGTCTTTTTTGAGATAGCCCACGCCATATATTTAGGTAACATATAGAGAGTGAGGAGAAATGCAATAAAAAAACCGAACCCAGCTCTCACTGAGATGTATTGAAAAAGGTTGATGTCGAAATATTGATAAAAAGCGTATAACATAAAATTTAATATCCTAAAATTAGTCTCTATTTAAGTAAATAAGTGATATTTTACTTAAAATTTTATAAAGATAGGGTCAAAGTTTGATGAAGATACAAAAAACTCTTTTAATTATCACTGATGGGATAGGGTGTAAACCAGATAGTAGCTGTAATGCATTTAAAGATGCAGTTAAACCAACCTATGATAGATTGCTTACTGAAGTACCAAAAACACTTATCTCTACACATGGCTTGAGTGTTGGTTTGCCAGAGGGGCAGATGGGAAACTCTGAAGTGGGTCACATGTGTATTGGGTCTGGTCGTATTTTGTATCAAGATTTAGTTAAGGTTAGTTTAGCAATTAAAGATGGTTCAATTGAAGATAATGTAGCTTTAAATAGAACATTAGAGAAGAGCAATAGAGTTCATATCATTGGGCTTCTTAGTGATGGTGGAGTCCATTCACATATTGAGCATATTATGGGTTTAGCAACATTGGCAGAGAGTAGAGGTAAAAAGGTATTTTTACACCTTATTACCGATGGAAGAGATGTCTCTCCAACCTCTGCACCAACCTATATAGAAGAGATAGAGAAGATTTGTAGTGATAATATATCTATTGCAACACTTTCAGGACGCTTCTACACAATGGATAGAGATAACCGTTGGGAGCGTGTCGAGCAAGGGTATAGAGCCATTGTAGAAGCGACTCCAAGTAGTGAACTTAGTGCTATTGAGTATATTCAAAAGAGTTATGAGAAAAATATTACCGATGAGTTTTTAGAGGCAGTTGCACTAAATGGATATGAGGGTATGCAAGAGGAAGATGCTGTTGTTTTAGCAAATTTCCGTTCAGATAGAGTAAGAGAGATTACTATGGCACTAGGAGATAGAGAGTTTGAAGGGTTTGAGAGAGAGTATCTACCTTTAAATATTACAACTCTAACCAAATATGATGCTAACTTTACCCACCCAATTATGTTTGAAAAAGAGGTACCTAAAAATAGTTTGGCAGAGGTAGTATCAAATGCTAGATTAACACAACTCCACACAGCAGAGACAGAGAAGTATGCTCATGTGACTTTTTTCTTAAATGGTGGAGTTGAAGAGCCGATGATAGGTGAAAGTAGAGTATTGATTCCTAGCCCAGATGTAAAAACTTATAATATGAAACCAGAGATGTCAGCTCCAGAGGTTGGAGAGGCTGTTCGTAATGGTATGAGTGAGGAGTATGACCTAATTGTAGTAAATTTTGCCAATGGTGATATGGTAGGTCACACAGGAGATTATGAGGCTGCTTGTAAAGCAGTTAATGCTGTTGACCGAGAGCTTGGATTAATTATTGAAAAAGCAAAAGAGAGTGATTATGCTATTGTGTTAACTTCCGACCATGGAAATTGTGAAGAGATGAAAGATGCCAATGGAGATGTATTAACCAACCATACTGTGGGTGATGTTTGGTGTTATGTTATGGCTAAAGGAGTTAGTGAGTTAAAGAGTGGAGGGGGGCTAAACAATGTTGCACCAACAGTTTTAACCATTATGGGATTAGATATACCAGAAGAGATGGACGAAAGTTTATTGGTAAATTAAACTTTTTTAAATAAAAATAAACAATTTTATTTTTGTTTATGGTTATTTTGCTATTATTTATAAAGTTAAAAACCTGAGTTCGACGGAATATCATAGTCACAAAAGCCTAAAAATAGGTAAGGTTTTCAAAATTAAATTTGTAGGACTAGCCGTAGCTAATTCAAGAATTTTATTTAGGAAAGATTGCCTATTTTTATGCTTCCCTTTGGGTTTTACGAGGTTTCCCATATGCTTAGAGATATTTTTTTGAATTAACCAGTTAGTCCTGCAAAAATGTGACATTGCCTATAAAAAACCTCGTAAAATTGTGGCTATGATATTCCGTCGAACTCAGGTTAAAAAGGGAGACTTATTATGGATTTAATGATTAAGGAGTCAGTAGCAACACTATTCTGTTATGCCATTAAGTTGGAGGGTAAAGATATAAAGGTAGAGAAGCCTCTATTTGTTCGTTTTATGAGTCAAGATTTTGATTGTGAAGCTAGAGAGGCAGAAGAGCTTTTAGAGGAGATAATGGAGAAAGAGGTAGATAATATCGATACACATATCTCTATTATAAGTAATGCACTTTACAATGAACCCTACTCTAAGATGAGTATCTTAAAACAGTTAAATCATCTTATCTTTAGAGGTAAAATAGGAGATGAAGATTATGACTTTTTTGATAAAGTAAAAAAATCGTTTTTTGAGAGGAAAAGAGCATAGGTAATAAATAAAAGAGGAAATATGACAAAAAGAGTCACTTTTTTACTAAAAAAGTGTTAAATTTTATGTTTATTTGGATATTATATATAATATATGAGGAGGCTAATATGGATAAGATGTTGAAAGAGTCTGTGGCATCACTCTTTTGTCATGTGATTAAGTTGGACAATAAAGACCTTGATACAGAGCGACCTCTATTCTGTAGATTTATGAGACAAGATTTTCCTGATATGACAGTAGAGGAAGCAAAAGAGTTGTTAGATAAGACGATGACTCAAGAGTACAATATAGATACACAGATAGCTATTATTGCAAATGCTTTACACAATGAAGTCTATGCAAAAATGTCTATACTTAAACAGCTTAATCATATTATTATAAAGAGCAATCTTGAAGATGATGATTATGAGCTTTTTGATAGAGTTAAAGAGGCATTTAAATTGAGTTAATAGATATAGATACTTTTATCTATATCCCTTCTACTTCTTTTCATTTTTCACAACAATTTAACAACTATTAGAGTAAAATAAGCCAATTTATTTCAAAAGGTTAATAATGAAATTTACAGGTAAAAATGTACTCGTAACAGGTGCAAGTAGAGGAATAGGGGCAGAGATAGCCAAAAGTTTAGCAGGATTTGGTCTTAAAGTATGGGTAAATTATCGTTCAGGTGAAGCTGAAGCTAAAGCCATTCAAAAAGCCATTGTTGATGCTGGTGG
>JALSQJ010000238.1 GCA_026985495.1 Campylobacteraceae bacterium | reverse complement strand
GGAAGTTTTGGTAAAAAATATACCGATATGATATTAGCCAAATACCAACCCAATAAGATTATTATCTATAGTCGTGATGAGTTAAAACAGTATGAAATGGGACAGACTTACAACCAAGAGTGTATGCGTTATTTTATTGGCGATGTTCGAGATGGCAATAGACTTAAAGAGGCGATGCAAGATGTTGATTTTGTAATCCACGCAGCAGCTTTAAAACACGTACCTGTGGCTGAATATAATCCTATGGAGTGCATTAAAACAAATATTGATGGGGCTCAAAATGTGATTGAGGCTGCTTTAGCGTGTAATGTAGATAAAGTGATTGCCCTTTCTACTGATAAAGCTTCAAGCCCTATTAATCTCTATGGAGCGACTAAATTGGCTTCAGATAAACTATTTGTGGCTGCAAATAATATGGTAGGAAAAAGAAAAACAAGATTTGCAGTGGTGCGATATGGTAATGTTGTGGGAAGTCGTGGTTCGGTTGTCCCTTTCTTTAAAAATTTAATAGAAACAGGAGCATCTGAACTACCCATAACTGATGTTGAGATGACACGATTTTTAATTACCCTTAAAGATGGGGTTCAGTTTGTTTTAGATAACTTTGAGAGAATGCACGGTGGAGAGATATTTATTCCTAAAATTCCTTCGATGAAGATGACAGATTTAGCCAAAGCATTAGCCCCTAACCTACCTCATAAAGTGATTGGTATTCGACCAGGCGAGAAGATGCACGAGGTGATGATTACGGCTGATGATAGAGTGGTTGAGTATGATAGTTACTATGTCATTACCCCTACCATACAGTTTACAGGTATGATGGATTACACTAAAAATGCTTTAGGTGAAGAGGGGAAAGATATTGGCATAGGCTTTGAGTACAACTCACTCAATAACACCGAGTGGCTAACAAAAGAAGAGTTTTTAGCAATGGAGCAGAGTCTATAAGATGTTGCATTCATTTATCCCTTATGGCAAGCAGTGTATAGAGCAAGATGATATTGATGCTGTTATTGATACTTTAAAATCAGATTATTTAACAACAGGTCCTAAAGTACAAGCATTTGAAGAGGCAATTGCAAAGTATTGTGGTTCAAAATATTGTATCGCCGTTGCCAATGGAACAGCTGCTTTACATTTGGCTTCTTTGGTTTTGCTCAATAAAGATGATAAAGTTTTAACGACCCCAAACTCATTTTTAGCCACTTCAAACGCCATTCTCTATGCAGGAGCTAAACCTATTTTTGTAGATATTGCTAACGATGGTAATATAGATTTAGCATTATGTGAAGAGGAGCTAAAAAAAGATAGTTCCATAAAAGCCATTTATGCTGTCTCTTTTTCGGGTCGAATGGTAGAACAAGAGAAGTTGGCTTATCTAAAAAAGCAATATAATATACTAATTTTAGAAGATAATGCCCACGCCATAGGAGCAGTTTACAATGGCATAAAAGCAGGAAGTTGCACAAACTCTGATGTTTCCATTTTCTCATTTCACCCTGTTAAGCACTTAACCACAGCAGAGGGTGGAGCAATCACTA
>JALSQJ010000237.1 GCA_026985495.1 Campylobacteraceae bacterium | reverse complement strand
GCATTGGCACAAAAGTAGTCACTGTTTGAAGCTATAAATATGGGTGAGATAGATTCAATTACCCCAAGATTTATGCTTTTTTCATAAGAGAATGGTTCATTTCCTACCAAAGCCAAAGCAGTAGCATAATTGTTATCGTCACTACCTCTTCCTCTGCTATCAACCCACTCCCCTTTTTTATGCATGGTTAAGTGACCATGCTCTATGAGTAACAACTTTCTTAACATTCCTAAAATAGCTGTTTGTTGAGGAAACTGGGTAGAGGTCGCATTGTAGCGTGATGTCTCATTTTTACGTGTGTCATCTGCCCCAAAAGTAAACTCTCCTCCAAAGAAAAAAGGCTCTAATGGCTTTAGCTTTACCAAATATCTATTGCTCATTTTCTATCTCCTCTTAAAAGTTTAATGGTTGAGAGCATCGAAAAGAGTCGTTCTTGGCTCTCTTTGCTGTTCCCTAAAATTTGCATTAGCTCTTTTATCTCTTTTAGCCCTTGTTTAAATTTACTCTTATGTAAATCTTCATTGAAAATATTTTCAAAGGTATGCTCTAAGTTTTTTTCAAAATCAATGGACTCAAATAGCTTTTCGTAACTTTTTAGCTTATGATGAATGGCGTGAGGTAACTCTGACTCATTTACTAAGATGCTCTTAACTAACTCTAAAAACTTAGCATATTCCTCACTCTCTTTCCCTACACAAAAGTCAAAAGATTGTCCACTATGCTTTTGAGCCGAAAGGGCAATGGCATTTTTACCACTATGCTCTTTTGCTACCCCAAAGAGAGCATCTCTTGAACGTGCTAAGGCTTCATAGAGAGGATACTTATAGTAAGTGAGACTTACCCCAAAGCTTAGCGTACTCTCATTCGTATCTAGTGCATTTTTATAATCTTCGCTCAACGCATTGAGTAGGTCAAATACTGTTTGTTCTCCATTAATAACAGGAGCAAATATAATTAAGTCATCTCCTCCAATAAAGATAGGTAAAGCACCATAATTTTTTATGGTTTGAGAGGCTTTTTTGTCAAACTCAAAAAGCCGTTTAGAGACTTGGGTAACATTGTTTTGACGTTTGATATAGCTACCCAAGTTATCACCATCTGCATAGATAATAGCTATGTATTTATGGGCATTGGTAGCACTTGTCATCTCTTCATCTAACTCTTGTGAGGCGATGGCTTCTATGGAGTCAAAAGAGGGTTTCTTACCAAATGATACTTTGGCTAAATCAGAGCCTAAAATAATATCTCGATTTAAAAAGAGTCTCATATAATCTTCTTCACACTCTAGTGGTGGGGTATGAAGCTCTACACTATCCATAATCTTTGAAATCTCATTAATAGGGTCATCAAACACTTGTGTAGTCTCAAAAAGATAGGTTTGAAAATATTGGTCAAAAAATGCTTTTACTTTTTGTTCATCTTTTTTAATGCTTGTTGCTATCATAGAAGATAGTGCATCTTTCTCCTCTTGTAAAATCTTCTCTACTTGCTCTAAAGAGACATCTTCACTCTTAAAGATAAAACGGTCATGAAACATACCTACGCCG
>JALSQJ010000236.1 GCA_026985495.1 Campylobacteraceae bacterium | reverse complement strand
TAAAACTCATAAGCTCCAAAATCATCATCTTCATAAACCTTTTTGTTTTTCTCTTTAAGTGTGGAAATGTACTTAGAGAGCTTCTCAATATCATCATCATTTAACGATTGTGCAAATGAGATCATAACACCTCCAGAACTACTATAGATTTTTCCTTTTTGAAGTTCATGCAGTCGTCTATTTAAAGTTTTAGCTGTTTTATTATTGAGTTTAGGAGCATTACCAATACCATCACCATAGATACCATGGCAGTTATTGCACCCCATAGTAAAGTAGAGTGAACTTCCGTTGCTATCCTCTTGTGTAGTCTGATTACTCTCATTGTTATCCGTTGAGCAGAAAAGCAACAATGAAAAAGCAGTAATCAAAAATAGTAGTTTCATCTAATATGCACTACACCCTGGAGAGTTTTCATTCCCTCCTGCAAAATATTTACCATCAAAACTCACTAACGAATATTCACGGTCATCGCCTAAAGAGGCTTTTAGCCCATCTATAGAGAGAAATCCTAAAGAGTCAGCTTCAATATACTCAGCAATCTCTTCAGGGGTTTTATATGAAGAGATAAGCTCTGTTTTTGTTGCAGTATCTATGCCGTAACGACAAGGGAATTTAATTTCAGGTGATGCAATTCTCATATGAACCTCTACTGCTCCTGCATCTTTTAACATTCTTACTATCTGCTTTGAAGTTGTTCCACGCACTAAAGAGTCATCGACAATGGCTACCCTTTTTCCTTTTATCATATCTTTAATAGGAGAGAGTTTCAACTTTACTTTTAGGTCTCTAATCTCTTGACTTGGCTCAATGAAAGTACGACCAACATAATGGTTACGCACAATACCCATCTCAAATGGTACACCCATTCCATCGGCATACCCTTTTGCAGCAGCAACCCCAGAGTCTGGTACAGGTAACACCAAGTCTATCTTAGCAGGAGTCTCTTTTGCTAACTGTTTACCCATCTCTAAACGCATATTGTAAACTGTTTTACCATCAATAATAGAGTCTGGTCGTGCAAAGTAGATATATTCAAATGCACAAGGGTGATAGTCTGCTTCAAAAATCATTACTGATTTTGGCTCTTTATTCTCTTCAAAGATAAGCATCTCCCCTGGCTCTACATCTCGTACAAACTCTGCACCAACCAAGTCAAAAGCACATGTTTCACTAGCTACAATGTACCCTCCACTCTTTAGTTTTCCTAAACTCAATGGTCGAATTCCAAAACGGTCACGAACTACAAACATTTTACTACGACTCTGAATTACCAAACAGTATGCACCCTCTATTTTGCTCAACATATCTTTAATACGAGCTTTTAGTTTACTCTTTGCACTCTTTGCAATTAGATGTACTATATTTTCTGTATCCATCTCTGTTTGGAAAATAGCACCCTTTTCAATAAGCTCATCACGTACCTCATACTTATTAGTTAAGTTTCCATTGTGTGCTATTGAGATAGCACCAAGTTTGTACTTTGCAAATACAGGTTGTGCATCTAAAACAGAATCTTTCCCTGCTGTAGAGTAACGGTTATGCCCAATGGCACAAGAGCCTGATAATAGGTCTAAATCATCTTGCTTAAATACTTCTGTAACTAAGCCTCGTTTTTTAATAAGGTGTATTCGTTTTCCATCAGCAGATGAGATTCCTGAAGACTCTTGCCCTCTATGTTGCATGGCAAAAAGTGCATAGTAAGCAATTTGAGAAGCATTTTCATCTCCATATACTCCAACAATAGCACACATACTATATGCCCAAACAGTCGTTTATGGTATAGATTCCACTCTTTTGATTGACCAACCATTTAGCTGCTCTAATAGCACCTTTTGAGAAGGTCTCTCGACTTGTTGCTGTATGGTTTAGCTCTAAAAACTCCCCATCATTATAGAACCCAACTGTATGACGACCTACAATGTCACCTCCACGAAGAGCCATAACAGCTATCTCATCTTTTGTTCTAGCCCCAATCTGACCATCACGACCAGAGATACGAACAGAATCCAAATCTAACCCTCTACCTTTAGCTGCAAACTCACCAAGAGTCAATGCTGTTCCCGATGGAGAGTCAACTTTATACCGATGGTGTTGCTCTACAATCTCAATATCGAAATCTTTTAGTGTAGAGGAGACCTGTTCAACAAGTTGTTTTAAAAGTGCAATACCTGCTGACATATTTGAAGAGTAGAGTACTGCCATCTCTCTACTTGCTTCAGTTAAGAGGTTTTGCTGATGCTCGTTAAAACCTGTTGTAGCAATAACCAATGGTGTAGGATTTTTTAATGCCTCTTCAATTAGATTTTGTGTTGCTATAGGTGCAGAGAAATCAATCACCACATCACAATTTTCAAGAAAAGTTTTCATATCGTTTGTAACAAGTGTTGTCTCTGGTACAGCTCTTTTCAACTCATCAAAAACATGCAATACACTTAGCTCTAACCCCTCTGTCTCTAAAACATTCTTAATAAGGTGTTCACCCATTCGACCTGTACTACCTAATATTCCTACTTTTGCCATTCTATAATCCTAGCGTTAATTTCTGTCGAATTATACAAAAATTAATCTTGGTTTTCATTATAACTATGCCAACTCCTGAATATAAGCAATAACTTGTAGAGCAGCTACAGAGCCATCTCCTGCTGCTGAAACAACCTGTTTTGGAGCTTGAATTCTCATGTCACCTGCAGCAAAGAGACCTTTTATAGAGGTTTTCATACTTAAATCAACAATAACTTGACCCCAATCATTCATATCACACAAAAATGAGCCATCTTCTTGTTTAAGAACTCCATTATTGACATTGTGACCTACAAAGACAAAGAGACCTGTATTTGCCATATCTGTTATCTCATTGGTTTTTAAATTTTTAATCTTGACACCATCTAACCCCATAACTCCACCATACGCCTCCTCTATAACCGAGTCAGTAATTAGATGAATATTATCTTTTCTCATTACCCTATCAAGCGTAGGAGGTGCAGCTCTAAACTCATCTCTTCGATGAACTACATATACATCTGAACAGATATTTGAGAGGTAAAATGCCTCCTCTAAAGCTGTATCTCCTCCACCTAAAACTGTTACAGGTTTATTTTTATAGAAGAACCCATCACAAGTAGCACAAGTAGAGACACCCTTTCCAAAAAACTCATCTTCTCCCTTAAATCCTGCTCTTTTAGGAGTAGAACCTGTACAAGTAATGACAGTTAGAGCCTCTATCTCTTCACCACCCTCTAAATAGAGAGTAAAATGTTCTCCTGTTTTAGTAACTCGCTCTACCTTTTTCATCTCATGTTTTAATCCAAAATGAAAACACTGTTTTTGCCATGTATCCATAAAGTCCATACCTGTTTTATCATGTTCAAAAAAACCAGGATAGTTCTCTATTTCCGAACTTTGGGTAATCTGTCCACCAGGCATTCCCATCTCAAACATAGTTACATTTTTTAAACCACCACGAGTCGCATATAGTCCAGCTGTAAGACCTGCTGGTCCTCCACCAATAATTGCACAATCTAACATAAAAGTATCCTTAGATTTAAATTTTTATAAAAATAATAGAGATATATGATTTTGATAAAGATTTGAAACTCTCCACAGTAGATACTGTGGAGTTGAAAGAGATTACGCTAATTGAGCGTTAAGTTTTTCAGCAAATACATCTTTAGAAGCTGCACCAACCATTTGATCTACAAGCTCACCATCTTTAAAGAAAAGAATAGCAGGGATTGAACGAATTCCATATTTTATAGAAATCTCTTGTTGCTCATCTGTATTTACTTTAGCAATAGTAGCTTTACCATCAAAATCTTCTGCTAACTCCTCTACTACTGGAGCAATCATTCTACAAGGTCCACACCATGGAGCCCAAAAATCTACCATTGTTACACCCTCTGCAATTGTTTCCTCAAAGTTATCTTGTGTTAATTCAACATATTTTGCCATGTTTCATTGTCCTTAAATTTAATTTTTTATTAATGCCACTATTGTACATTAATTATGTTTATAGATTATGTAGTTTATAACCTAAACTAAACGATTTATATCCTATCTTCACTTTAATGTCAAGACTAATCTAGTAAAATCTCCCTATATTGTGCAGAACGGCTACCATCTATCACTTTTGTATTTGCACCTTTTACCGTATAGACAAACGATATTTTAGGCTCTTGAGTACTATTTGCATTTGCACGATGTAGAAGCTTACAATGAAACAGAACTACATCTCCTGCTTTTAACGTTGTTGAAGTCTTTGTTTCTATAAGTGACATATTCATCTTCTTATCAACTCTAAAATAGTCTCGCTCATCAAACTGCTCCTCTAAAAACTCCATTTTATGACTTTTAGGAATAAACTCCAAAACTCCATTTTGACTATTCTCCTCACCCAAAGCCAACCAAATAGTAATTAGATTATCATCGCTATATGACCAATATCTTCTATCTTGATGCCACTCTGTAACCGAATTTTTACTTGGCATCTTAGTCATAATTGAGTTATGGTGTGCAGTAGTAATAACAACCTCATCGCCTAAAAGCTCTTTTAAAATAGGTCTTATCTTCTTATTTTCCATCCACTCTTTAAACAAGATATCTCTCTCATAAACCTGTCTAAGCCTACGAGGAGTAAGTATTCTCTTCTCTTCCAAACTATTATAGTCTGTCACATGAGTACGATACTCTTTTGATTTTACCAAATAGTCAATTTCACTCTCAATAGGTTCAATCTTATGTTTCAAATGTACTTTTGCTACATCTAAAATAGCTTCACAAGACTCTTTATCTAAAAAATTTCGTAAAATTAAAAAACCATTCTCTTGAAACTCTTTAACCTCTTCTTGTGTTAATATCATAAGCAGACCTTTTCTATTTTATAGTTATCTATTATATCTTTTATTTTTATAAAATAGAGTAGAACTACATAAGTTAAACTTCAGAAGTTAAATTTTACCCTTCAAATACGCAAATGCACAAGCAATTAAATCATCATCATCTTTACTATCTGCCTTTAAGAAGAGTCGCTCTTTATCTCTATCTACAAACTCAATAAAGAGCTTTTCACCAGAGTTAGCAATTTTAGATATTTTCTGCTCTTTTGCCATTACTTTCATGACCATAATATCAATAAACTGTCTTGAAATAGTATCTAGTTTTCCAAAACGGTCAGCTATCTCTATCTCTATGGCGTGAACCTCTCCTGTAGTTTTACACTGTGACAAGCGTCGATAGAGTTCTAAACGGAGTCTATCCTCCTCAATCAACTCTTCGTTTAAGTATGCATCAACCGTAAGCTTAATATCAACATGAACCTCCTCTTCCTCTACCGTTCCACTTAGCTCTTTTATTGCATCTTCTAACATTCTCAAGTATAAAGAGTAACCAATCTGTTTAATATGCCCAGATTGTGCTTCACCTATGATATTTCCTCCACCTCTTATCTCTAAGTCATGAAAGGCTAAAACAGCACCACTTCCAAGCTCGGAGTGAGACTCTAGGGCTAAAAGTCTGCGTTTTGCATTGTCAGTAAGTCGCTCTTTATCTTCTACCATGAAGTAGCAATACCCCTCTTTCCCACCTCGTCCTACTCGTCCTCTCAATTGGTGTAGGTCTGCAATTCCAAAACGATCAGCTCCATCAACTATCATGGTATTGGCATGAGGCATGTGAATACCAGACTCAACAATAGAGGTAGAGAGCATTACATCATACTCACCTGCCTCAAATAGCTCCATCGTCTTTTCAGTCTCAATAGCTGATACTTTAGAGTGCAAAACAGCAATGCGTAGTTTTGGCATAAGCTCTTGAAGAACTTTTCGCTTCTCTTCAATTTGGGCAATGGAGTTGAAGACATAAAAACTCTGCCCTCCTCTTCGCATCTCTCTTGTTATTGCCTCTTTAATAATCTTCTCATCATAACTCTTAACAAATGTTCTCACACCTTGACGCTCTACAGGTGGAGTTAAAATCTCTGAAAAAGTTTTAACTTGTGAGAGTGCCATATTTAGAGAACGAGGAATTGGGGTAGCCGACATAGAGAGTAGATGCACATCAATAGATATCTCTTTTAGTGCCTCTTTCTGTTTTACTCCAAACTTATGCTCTTCGTCAATAACAATAAATGCTAAATTTTTAAATTTCGCTTTAAGGAGGGCGTGAGTTCCTACTACCATATCCACACTACCATCTTCCAACGCTTTAAGAAGAGCTTTTTTCTCTTTTCCTGTTGTATATCGGTCTAGTTTTCCAAGCTTAATATCATACTCACCAAAACGCTCCTGCATACTCTTGAAGTGTTGTGAACTAAGTAGTGTGGTTGGGGCAACTATCATTGACTGATAACCATTTTTCCACGCCATATACATACCATTCATAGCAACTTCTGTTTTACCAAACCCTACATCAGCAGAGAGAAGTCTGTCCATCATCTTTCCTGAACTCATATCGGACATCATAGCTCTAATAGCTTCCTCTTGGTCCTCTGTATGAACAAAACCTGCTTTACTCATAAAAATCTTATGGTCAAGCTCATCGTGTTTAAACCTAATCCCCTTTTTTAGGTGGCGTTGTGCCGAAAGATTAATAATCTCTGAAGCAATAGCAAAGAGCTTCTCTTTTACTTTACCTCTTAGCTTTTTAAAGCTCATTTTTCCCATTCTATCTAAAACAGGTAACCCACCTGAATCGGCAACATAACGGTCAATTGTATTGAGGTTCTCAACAGGAATTAAGAGGGCATCTTCATTTTGATAATGGATAAGTACAAACTCACGTGTAGAACCTAAAACCATACGCTTCTCTACCCCTTTAAATATCCCTACACCATGGTTCTCATGTACTACATAGTCACCAACTTTTAGCTCATCTAAAACAATAGAGGCTCTTTTTACTTTTTTACGTTTTACAGGCTTATTTAGAGAGATAATCACCTCATCTTCAGAGATAAGATTAACAATAATATCTTTATAGATAAAATTAATATTCTCAAAAGAGTTCAATTCACTACCACGAACTATCGACTCATTTTTAGCAATAACAGTAATACGTTTATGCTTGTTTGACTCTAAAATGGCATTAGGTTTTATAACCTCTAACTCTCGTATTTTAGTCGCTTTTGGAATGATAGGCTGTTTAAAAAACTCTC
>JALSQJ010000235.1 GCA_026985495.1 Campylobacteraceae bacterium | reverse complement strand
GAAATTAATCTATAAGTAATTTAAATATGGTACAATATATTAAAGTTATTATGAAGGAGTAATTATGAATACAAAAAGCGTAAAATTATTAAAAGGTGGAGTTGTTCTCTCTCTTTTTGCATCTACATTGTTACATGCTACAAATGGAGATACACTCATAGGTGTAGGAACAAAATCAAGAGGTATGGGTGGAGCAGGTATAGGTATGAGCCACTGTGCAGAGTCAACTCTCCAAAATCCAGCACTTATAACCTGTACAAAAGGAACTTCAGTATCTTTTGGTGGAACTATTTTTATGCCTGATATTTCAGCAAATATGGGTCAAGCACCATCAAAAAGTAGTTCTGCTGATATGAATGTTATACCAAGTATTGCAATATCCCAAAAAATAAATGAAAATTGGTATTGGGGTATAGGTATGTGGGGAACAGCTGGTATGGGTGTTGACTACAGAGATGCTTCTACCTCTGCGACAGATTCTGGTAATATGAAAATGGTTACAAATCTTCAACTTATGCAGTTTGGTGCAACTTTAGCTTATACAAAAAATAATTTTGGTATAGCCCTAACACCTATTTTACAATATGGTGCTTTAGATATTAACTATAAGGATTTTGCTAATAATAATATAGGAGCAGGTGTTTCACAAGACTTTGGAACAGGTTACAATCTTGGAATGTATTATGATTATGGTAATGGTTTGACTCTTGGAGGTATTTATAAATCAAAAATAGATATGAAATACAATGGACAACTATCAAATGCCACTCAACCATTTGCTACTATGGGTATTGTCCCAGGTGCTATGGAAGATTATTTAGATCAACCTAGTGAGATGGGGGTAGGTTTTGCATATAAGTTTGATAACCAAGCCATAGCTTTTGATTACAAAAAGATAAATTGGTCAGATGCTAGAGGATATAAGGATTTCGGATGGGAAGATCAAGATGTATATGCCATAGGTTACCAACTAAAAAAAGGAAAATGGAAATATAGATTAGGATATAACCATGCAAGTCATCCTATAAAAGAGGCACAAAGTGGTCCATCAGTAATATCTGCTGGAAACTATGCACAAGCAGGTGGAAATGCTATAAATCTTTTTAACTTACTAGGTTTCCCTGCAACTGCTGAAAATCACTATACAATAGGTGGAGGTTATGATATATCTAAAAATATGTATGTAGATGTGGCTTATGTTTATGCACCAGAAACCACTACAACTATGAAAACTATTACTGGATTTAATAGTGGAACAGGTGACCTTTACACTGGAAATTCTACAGTAAAACACTCTGAACAAGGTTTATCATTACAACTATCTTATAGATTCTTTTAATAGATGAGAGTTACTCTAAAAGTAACTCTCCATTCCCATCTTTTTTCTCAATAAATATTTTTTTAATTCATAAGTTTTTCAATAAGTCTAATCAAAAAGAGGATATAATCTTTTAAATTATTATAAAGGAATTTATATGAACAAGTTTATATTGTTATTAGTAGCACTATCTATTTTCACTCTAAATTCAGAAGCTTGTGAAGGTGATTGTGTTGTTTGTCACCCAAATTTAGTAAAAGAGAATGGTAAAATGGACAAAGACCATGCCGTTTTAGTTACATGTAAAACCTGTCACACTCAAGAGGAGATGGAGAAGATAGATATGGGTTCTGGTTGTGGTCAAGATTGTTGGGATTGTCATGATATTAAAAAAGTGACTGCCTCAAAAGTTAAAGAGCATAATGGACTACAGGCATGTATTGATTGTCATGTTACCATAGATAAAAATATGTTGGGTGGGGCATCGACACCAGCTTTTTCTAAATTATCTACATTAGATGACTTTATAAGTGGAGATGTAAAAGAGATTGATGATGTTAATAAATCTTCTGTTGTTGAAGATATTAATAAAACAGATGAGAAGTTAAAAACTCAAGAAGTTATTAAAAAAAAAGTGAATCAAAAATAGAAGAGAAGAGTTTTCTTGATAAAATAGTAGATTTTTTTAAGAGTATTTGGCAAATTATCGTAAATATTTTTGCATAAATCTTAATTAACTTTAGTTTACAATCAACTTTAAAACAAAATTAAAACTGTTTTGGGTATAATCTCAAACTTTTTAAAAGAAGGGGAGTCTATAGTCTCTCCTAACAACAATTAATGAAGGGTTTGCAATGTACGCAATCATTAAAGCAAGTGGTCAACAATTCAAAGTTCAAGAGGGTGATATCATCTGTTTTGACAAAATGAGTCTTGAGCCAAAAGCAGCAGTAGAATTTAAAGAAGTTCTAGCATTAGACAATGGTGAATTAACTGTAGGAGCTCCTTTTGTAGAGGGTGCTGTGGTTAAAGGTGAGGTAATTAACGAAGGTAGAGATAAAAAAGTTATTATCTATAAAAAACGAAGAAGAAAAGATTCAAAACTTAAAAGAGGTTTCAGAAGAGACTTTACTAGAGTTAGAATTACATCTATAGCATAAAAAAAGGAGCAGAGTATGGCACATAAGAAAGGTCAAGGTTCTACACAGAATAACCGTGATTCAGCTGGTCGAAGACTAGGCGTTAAGAAATATGGTGGGGAAGCAGTAATCCCTGGTAATATCATTATTAGACAAAGAGGAACAAAAGTTCATGCTGGTACAGGTGTTGGTATGGGTAAAGACCATACAATATTTGCACTTATTGAAGGTGTTGTTGAATTCTCAAACGTTTCACGTGGTAAAAAAAGAGTATCTGTAGTACCTGCATAATCTCAATATTTAGATGAACTTTCTGTTCATCTATATCTCTAATCTATTTAAATAAATCTCCCATATCTAATATCTTATCTATCAGTTAAAATAGGTAATTCATCTCTAAACGTAGGGCATTATAGCTTGGGTCAACTTTGTAGCTTCCATCTAAATTGGCAATTTTATGGTCCTCTTTTACAAAAATAGAACGTAGTTTTAACAAAAGATTTGGATTATCTTTAAAACGTTTAATAATATCAAAGGTAAAGATATTTGTATCAGATGTAACACCAGGTTTACGGTCATCAAAATTGTTCATGGTGTAACGGCTCATTAGATGTATATCTTCTAAAAAGGTATCTTTAGGTAGGTCATAATCAGCTCTTATCATTACTGTCTTAGTATTGGCATACCAGTTCATTCCTGACATGGGTCGTGTATATCCAGCTGTGGGTTGTGCATGCCAAGGAGCAATAATATCACCATTATCTTCAACTTCTGAATAGCCAAAACGTAAACTTCCTGCTCCATAAATAAAGTCAACTCTTGAAGCAAGAAGAGAAGATGCTAAACTATTTGGATTGTTGTATCCTATAGTATTGTTTTTTAAATTTGACCCACCAATAGCTCCTGCTCCATCATCAAACTGCTCCATATATCTCAAAGATGGTTTAACTTTTAGTCCATTTTCAAATTTAAACTTATAAGTTCCTTCTAAAACTAGAGATGAAACTAGTTTAGGAACAGATGTATATCCTACTCTAATTTTGGTATTTTTGATAGAACGATTTTGTGTCTCAAAGATTATTACTCTATCATCTATTCCTTTTGCATCAAGTCTCGATACAGTTAATCCTCTATGCATTGCACCATCGTCATTTCCTCTCCACTTTGCATAGGGAGATGAAGTGTCATCATTGTAAGAGAGTACACCATGAAAATTCTCATGGTCTCTTAGTTTCTGTTTTGTTATATAGGCAAATTGTATTTTAGTTTTTGGAATAGTACTAATTCTTAAATTCGCTCCTTCAAATGCATTAGGAATCATCTTTGTATCGTGTGATTTTAATAAAAATGTCTCTAAAAGAAATCGTCCAATTTTTAACTCAACTCTACTCTTTTTATAGGAGAGATAGTTTTGGGTGAGTACGGTCATTCCATCTCTACCTTCTGTAGCTACAGCATAACGAGAGAAGGTATCTTTACCGTAACGATAATTTCCTAAATCTTCTTTATTGGTTGGACCAAGATTTTGAGAAGTGTATAGACCAGATGTAAATGAAAAACCCTTATATCTTGCACTTTTATAGATTAGGTTTCCACCGATTCCTATTGAGTGGTGATCTTCTCCTGCACTCCCAGCATCAAATATAAATGTGTTGGTTCTAAAGCGACCATATAGAATCCCTTTTGTTAAAATATTGGTAAATTTATCAACTCGTTTAGGACGTTTTAGATACTTTACTGTCATATTACAGTTAATTCTCTGCTTTGCAACTATCTTTTTTTTAGGCATAGAAGTATCTTTATCAGATATGGTATTCGCATTTAGAAGTTCTACTCCTATAAAAAAAAGTGTAAAAGTATATATATTTTTCATAGTAACCTTAATTATTTTTATTAATGTTAAGTTATATTGTATTATATCTTTTAGGTTGTTTCTAATTGTGTATTAAATGTATGCCATTTAAAATATACTATAATTGTTGACTCTTGTAACACTCTTAAAAGCCCATAATAACAATATATTGTAGATAGATGTATTAAAGAGTAGGAGTTGTTTAATCTTAGTCATTTAGAAGTCTCATTTTGATATAATCTAACGATTTAGATTTCTATATTGATAAAAAGGTAAATAATGCAATCAAATTTTTCTACATTAGATTGGATAATATTTTTCTCCTATTTTTTAGTTCTTATATTAACAACTATTATTTTGAGTCAAACAAAAGTAAAAACCTCACGAGACTATTTTACAGGTGCTAACACTATGCCTATGTTGGCTGTGGCAATCTCTGTTTTAGCTACTTCTCAATCAGCTGCTACATTTTTAGGTGGACCAGAGTACTCCTATAAACATGATTTAACTTTTTTAGGTTTTTATGCTTCTGCTTTTTTAGCTATTTTGTTTGTTTCAAAAGTCTTAGTTCCAAAATTTTATGCTATTAATGCCATAACAGTCTATGAGTACCTAGAACATCGTTACGGAGAGACCTCTAAAAGATACGCAGGTGTAATGTTTTTAGTAGGTCGTCTCTTTGCAAGTGGAGCAAGACTCTACATTGGAGCTTTAGCTATCTCAATGATACTCTTTAATGATATTGTCGCAATGCATATTGTTATCTCTATTGCTATATTGATAATAGGAGCGTTAGGTTATACCTATTTTGGTGGGGTGAAGTCGGTTATATTTTCAGATATTATTCAAGCTGTTACATATATAGGGGCTGGTCTTGCTGTGGTTATTTACCTCTACTACTCTTTAAATAGTGACTTCTCAACCATTATGGCAACCCTTAATGAGAACAACAAATTAAAACTTATAGATTTCTCATTCTCTGGTGGTTTTAGCATTTGGACACTGCTTACAGGTTGGTTTTTGCTAAATATTGCAGCGTATGGACTTGACCAAGATATGACACAACGAGTACTTACTTGTAAAAATAGAGAAGAGGGGTCTCGTTCACTTATCTACTCTATTATTTTTACTATTCCTGTTGCACTTCTTTTTTTAATTATTGGTCTCTTACTATATATCTTCTATCAACATCCTGAACTCTCTTCAGTAAAGTCAGCTTGTGTTGACCAAAATATAGATGGAGAGAGTGTTAAAATTTTTATGCTCTATATTTTAAATGAGATGCCAGAGGGGTTAAGAGGTTTGGTAACTGTTGGGGCGATTGCTGCAGCTCTCTCTTCAACCAATTCGGTGCTTTCTGCCATGTCATCAGTTGCCATTGAAGATATCTATCGACCTTGGATTTCCAAAAATCAAAAAAGTGAATTATACTATTTAAAAGCTAGTAGAGTAATGGTTCTAGTTTTTGCTCTTCTTCTCTCCATAATGGCGATGGTTAGTTTCTATTGGCAACAATATACAAATCTGCCTCTTTTAAGTTTTGCATTGGGTGTTATGGCATTTGCATATGCATCACTTTTGGGGGTTTATGGTGCTGCCATATTTACCAATAGAGGTAATGAAAAAACTGTACTTTGGGCATTAATTGGTGGTTTCATGACCGTTTTAGCTCTTCAGCCTTATCTTTTAGGTAGATTTATAAAAATAGATTTTTCTCTCATGATGATTTTAGGAACATTGGTCTCCTTTTTCATCATGATGCTTGGAGAGAAGAGAAGATAATTAAATCATTATCTCCTGCTTTAGTCTCTCTTGGTTTAGCTTCTTAATAAGTTTTAATGATAGCTCACCATAACGCTCTTCATCTATGGATAGTTTTTCAAGAAGGGGTTCTACCTCTTTATTGTATGCCCAATTGTTTAAAACTTTAAACTCTTTTTTGGTGAGTTTTACTTTTAGAATGGCTTTTAGTTCATCTTCCTCTTTTAAAGGTTTAATCAGTTTTCTAATATGTTTTTCAACTTCATCTCTTAAAGGGGAAGTCTCTTCTATGGTTTCATCATTATACATCTATCGTTCTCTTTTATATTTATTGAGTTCATTGTTAATACACTCTTGCATTGTTTGTTGTACTCTATTGTACCAGTTTTTATCCTCTTTAGAGACTTTAAAAGGCTCTAAATAGGTGATGTGTACCGTTGCCGAATGAGCTGTTTTGTTATGCTCATTAAGGAGTCTCTTACTGTTTGTAATGACAATAGGTTGAATGGTTAATTGAAGTTTCTCTGCAACAATGCGTGTTCCACCTTTAAACTTTAGTAGCTTCTGTTTATCGGTTCTTGTTCCTTCTGGAAATATACAGATAACTCTATGGTGTTTGTCTGTAATTGTCTCTTTTACATCATGTAAAAGTTTAATTAAGCCACTTTTATTTTCTCTATCTACCTCTATCATTTTTGGAAGTTTTAATAGATAGCCAAACCAAGGAGCATCAAAGAGTTGTTTTTTAGCTACCCATTGTATATCGGTATTCTCTGCTGCTTCTAAGGCTATAATATCAATAATTCCTTGATGGTTTGAGATAAACATATTGACACTATTGTCACGTTTCCCATGAGTAATAATATTACCACCCAATAATTTTATAATTATTCTGTTCCAATAGTGCAAGATATATGACCTTTTCTTAGGAAAAATTATCATAAGTGGAACCATGATTCCTGCAGCTATAAAGGATATGGTCGCTGCCCCATAATAAAATCTAATTTTCGCAAAGGTCTTCATGCTTAATCCATCCTACAGTACCATTAGTATATTCAATTTTTACAAACTCATTTCGTTCTGC
>JALSQJ010000234.1 GCA_026985495.1 Campylobacteraceae bacterium | reverse complement strand
TACTTAACTGTACCATTTTCACTTAACTAATAACTAAGTGAACCTCTAACCATAAAACTTCTTATGGTTAGTTACTCCTAAAAGTGCTTTGGCACTTTTAGAGTTTTTATCTATCTCTTTCTATTTTAAAACTAAAAATCCCAAAATAAAGTTACCAATTAATGACGCTATAAATAGTGTTTTATAAAAAAGTACAGGTTCACGCTCTATAATAGAGCTATTTTTATCAAAATAGGGTTTAACCTTTTGTGGATTAGAGATTTCAAATAGTATCTCTGAGTAGTTTTTATATCGTAAATCACTCTGCTTCTCTGTAGCTCTAAAGATAACCGAGCAGAGCCATTGTGGAATGTTTTTATTGTATCTACTTAACGGTATAACCTTTTTAAATGTAGGTGTTTGAAATGGCTCTATCTCTCCATAAGGGAACTTTTGGGTCAATGCTTCATATAGGGTTACTCCAATAGAGAAAATTTCTGTAGATTCACAAATGGTTGCTCCTGTAAAACGTTCTGGTGCTAAATATGATGGGGTTCCTGCATTGCTATCTATGCTATATAGTTCAGTCATAGAGCCAAAATCTATCACCTTAAAGACATGTTTCCCGTCTCGCTCACTTACTATAATATTTTCAGGTTTAATATCTCCATGAACAAGGTCAAATTTAAGAAGATATTGACTCATCTTTAGTAACATCTTTGCAAGATTAACAGTATCATCAGTAGATAGATGTCTCTTTTTGAGATACTTTTTAAGGTCAATACCCTCTAAAGCTTTCATAACATAGTAACGATGAGTACGATTTTTAGGAATAGTCGCTTTTGGAAAGAAACCAGCTTTTAGACGTTTAGCATTCCACGCCTCTTTTACAAAAAGGTCAAGCATAAGTGGGTCATCAATCGCTTCAGCAGGAGCAAACTTCAAGATATAATTCTGCCCTTTTTTACTACAGAGCCAAGTTCTATTGTTTTGAATTAGTGACTTCTCTAGTATGTATCCATCTATCTCCATTCCCACTTCTAAGGTTTTAGGAATAGTAAGTTTCTGCTGTTTTAGTTGTTCTACTTGGTTAATACCCAATATCTCTATAACAATAGCAGTTGTATCATCAGGTAGATTGTCATTCATCTTTTTAGAGGCTTTTTTAACCAGATGGTGAGCCCCATGTGATAGTCCATTTAATAGTGTCTCCTCATCAATAACCGTATATAGACCATCTGAACAGAGTAGAAGTCTATCTTTCTCATTGATAATATTTTCAAAGTAGTATGGTTCTACCTCTTTAGATATACCTATTGCTTGTGCTAAAACTCCATCATACTGCTCATCTTCAACCACTTGATCGTAAGAGAGTTGGTTCATGACTCCATCACGTTTTAGATAGATACGGCTGTCTCCGACATTGACCCCATAGAGTCTATCTCCCTCAATAATTACCATTGCCAAGGTGGTTACTAACTCTGGACGTTCATAGTTTATTATGGACTCTCTATAGAGAATAGAGTTTATAGATTGTATAAAAGTTTTAATTGATTTTTCAATACTCCATGT
>JALSQJ010000233.1 GCA_026985495.1 Campylobacteraceae bacterium | reverse complement strand
GCTGATGCTACTTTGCTACATCTTAAATGTATTAAAAATACAAAAGAAGTGCTTAACGAAAAACAGTTAAAGATGCTTCTAAAATAGAGCTTGTGGCTATTTTAGCCACAAAGCTTTTTATTTTTTTTGATATTTCAACCTATCCCTAACATCAAAATAGTCCAAATAAGCCTCAATGCTCTGCTCTAAAATAGTCTCATTTAAATCCAAAGGCTCTTTTAGGGAGAACTTCAAAAAAAACTGTTTTGGCATAATAGAGGTTTTAGGATTAGGGTTTTGTAGGTAGCTTAGGAGTTGCTTTTTGATGCTTTTATGGGTGCTGTATTTCATTTTGCCCAATAATATCTAAGCCAATGCTATGCCCTGTATTTTGAATAGTTAATGATTGTTGGGTAAGTATAATATTGAGTTCTCCAAACTTTTTATTGTATTTAATGGCATTGGAGAGTAGATTATCTAGTAGCCTAATGGCATCATTTTTATCTATTTTCACTATTATATTTGGTGCAATCTCCCTCTTTACTTTAAGCTCTTTTGCCTCAATTATGGTGCTAAAAAACTCTATGCGTTCGGCTAATAGTTCCGATAGATTAAGCGAGTTAATATCTCTATGATAGTTATGGTTGAGCTTTAAAAAAGTCAAATCTTCATAGAGCCTAGAGAGGGTTTTAGAGGCAATTTCAATGCGTCTCATCTCTTGCTTTTCATTACAGTTATGAATGGTATCAAGTAGCTCAATATTGGTCAAGATGGTACTAATGGGAGTATTTAGCTCATGGGTTGTATCTTCTATAAACTTATTCATCGTCTACATAGACTCTTTCATGGGGGCGATAAATAGCTTTCCTAAAAAAAGACTCAATAGTGTAAATATAACTCCTGCCATAAGTAAAAACAGTATAGAGAGTCTGAAGAGTTCATTGAGTGGTTCTTGGTTAATCGTTTGTGAGATTAGCAGGTATGAAGCTCCCAAATAGTAAGGGCTTAAAGAACGCAGATAGAAGAGTTGGTTTTTATCTTGGTAATACTCTTTATTCCATTGAATGTTTTTATGCTCTTTTGTCCCAAAAATATACTTTTTGTCTAGGTTATAAATGCTAGAGTGGTAGTTCTTATATTGAGGATAGATCAGTTTGCTATCATAGGTATTGGATAGTTCGCGTAAGCTTTGGATAATCTCTTCAGATTTAACAAGGAGTTTGGCATTTTGATTGTCAATAATCTGTTGTTTTTGAAATCCATAAAAGATAATAGTAGCTAAAATAAATAGCGTAAAAGTTGAGCCTAAATAGATGTATTGATGTAGGCTCTTAGACTCCCTTGACTTGGGTTTTCATCATAACTCCATAAAACTTCAAAAATATCTTTATAAGTTAAAAGTTTGTTAAGATTTTTGAGAAAAAGTGCTAATAGCCCGAGTACTTTAAAAACTGTTTAACCGTATCGCTAAGTTGTAGGTCATCTTCTAGTAGTAAGATATTTTGTTGTGCCATTTTTAGTTCCATTGGGTATTTGGTACTATTATAGGGTTTTAAGATGAATTCTATGTGA
>JALSQJ010000232.1 GCA_026985495.1 Campylobacteraceae bacterium | reverse complement strand
AAGGTAATTAAATGGTAATTAAAGAGATAAAAGAGTATGCACAGATACGTACAAAAGCACGAGCCTATTTATGTTATATTATGAGTCGTCACCTCTCTAAAGTAAATAAAGATATAGAAGATGAAGCAACTTTTATTGAACATCAATTAGAGTTATTGAAAGAGAATATACCTCAAGCTGATTTGATTTATGCCTTAGATAGTGCAGGGAGACAGATAGGTCATATCCATACACAAAATGGTAAAATTGATAAAAAGCATGAGATAGGAACAGACCGAAGTGATAGAGCCTACTTTTACAAAACGGTAAAAGAGCATCGTTGTGTATTGACCGACCCTTATCCCTCTTTAGGGACAAACAAGATGGTAATAACAGCTACATTCCCTATTTATGATGAAAATAATAATCTTCTTTTTATTATTTGTGTTGATATTCAACTTAAAGATATTTTGAAAATTATACTTCCAAGTTCTGTAGATTCAAATTTTGGAACCTACTCTAAGATTGTCTATGGTGCATTCTCTTTAGCTTTAGTCTTGGTCTCTTTAATGCTCTTTTTAAAAGGCTTAAGCAGTATTCTTATTTTAGGATTTCATCTAGGAACAATTAATATTAATGAGATGTTTAAAGCAACTATTTTATTAACTCTCTCTTTAGCAATATTTGACTTGGTCAAAGCAATTTTTGAAGAGGAGGTATTGGGTAAAGAGAAAAAAGAGGGTGCAGGAGATGGACATCAAACAATGATACGCTTCTTAGGCTCTATTATTATTGCTCTCTCTATTGAATCTTTGATGCTTGTATTTAAATTTGCATTAACCGACCCAACTAAGATTATCTATGCTGTAGAGCTTATTGTTGGGGTGACAGCGTTAATTGTTGGATTGTCTATCTATGTCAAAGCAAATAAACCAACATCTAAAAAACGTTAATTTAAGGATTGCTTGGTTATATTCCTTAAAATTTATTTTATAAGGTCAATGATGTTAGAGATTTTAATGGTACTTTTTACCGTTTATACATTAATCAAAGTTTATATATCAGTAATGCAGATAGGCTATATTAGCGAAGAGAAGAGTAAAACAGCTCTGCTAATGAGTCAAGAGAAATACGCTATTGCAGGTGAGTATGCAATTAAAAAACAGAGAGTAGATATTCTCTCTACACTCATTGAGTATTTAATGTTTGTTTGGTGGGTAACTATTGGTTTCTCATGGCTTACTTCAACATTGCAGACAACCAACTCAGCCATTGATGGAGTTTTGTTTCTATTTGGATTTATGGCTATTGGTTTTGTTGTTGGTCTGCCTTTTGAACTCTACCAGACTTTTAAACTTGACAAAGAGTATGGGTTTACACAGACAACTGTAAAGCTATATATTATTGACCAGCTTAAATCAACTCTTATGTTTATTGTTTTTGGTGGAGTAATTTTCTATGCCTTATCTTGGATTGTAGTCAATGTTGAGTCTTGGTGGCTTTGGGGTTTTGCTCTTCTATTCTCTCTTGCTATAGTTATTAATATTATATACCCTACTATTATTGCTCCTATTTTTA
>JALSQJ010000231.1 GCA_026985495.1 Campylobacteraceae bacterium | reverse complement strand
AGTAGATAGCTATTGTAAAAGAAGAAGATTATGAATAAAAACTTAACACACCCATTTCAACCTATAATCTTTAAAGATTCAAAAATCTTAATTTTAGGTTCATTTCCAAGTATTGAATCTTTCGATAAATCTTTTTATTATGCACACCCACGTAATCAATTTTGGAAGATACTATCTCAAATAAGTAACTACCCAATAAATAACCGTGACCAAAAGATGTGGTTGCTTAAAGAGATGAATATTGCTCTTTGGGATATGGTACAATCGTGTAATAGAGATAACTCACTAGATAGCTCTTTGGAAGATATTGAAGTTAATAATATAGCAGAGTTTTTAGAGAGTAATCCACAAATAGAGAAGATAGCTTTTACAGGTCGTCTGGCAGAGAGACTATTTAAACTACATTTTAACTATTTAGAGAAAGAGACTTTTTATTTGCCCTCTCCATCATCGGCTTATGCTAAAATGTCATTTGAGAAAAAAGTTGAAAATTATAAAAAAGTATTAGGAAAGTAATGGCAGTCTGGGCAATAGGAGATATACAAGGGTGTTTTGACTCTTTTCAAAGATTGATGAAAAAGATAAATTTTGACCCAATGGTTGATGAACTTTGGGTAGCAGGTGATTTAGTTAATAGAGGAGATAAATCGCTAGAGACACTCAACTACCTATACTCTATTAGAAGCTCTATTAGAGTGGTTCTTGGTAATCACGACATAGCTCTTATTGCAGCCTATGCAGGTGTTAAAAAGTCCAATGAGACTATAGAGCCTATTTTAGATGCACCTAATGTAGATGAGTTAATTGATTGGTTACGCCATCAACCCTTTTTGCATTATGATTTTAAATTAGGATATTGTATGGCTCATGCAGGTATCTCTCCTCAATTTGATTTGGGCATGGCAATAAATTACGCTTCACGAATAGAGAAGAAATTACAAGGTAAAAACTATAAAGCATGGTTAAAATATATGTTTAAAGTAAGCTCCAATAAGTTCAGTCCAAAAGCTAGTTCTATGGATATTGATAAATATATATTAAGCTCGTTTACAGCCATGCGTTTTTGTGAAGATGATGGAAAACTAGATTTTAAACAAAAAGGTAAGCCTAGTGAGTATAAAGTCTTAAAAAAGGGATTAAAGCCTTGGTTCGCATGTCCTACAAGACGCTCTACAACACTAAAAATTGTTTTTGGTCACTGGTCAACTTTGGGGTACTATCAAGATTCAAATGTTTTAGCACTTGATACAGGTTGCCTTTGGGGTAGGTTTTTAACAGCAGGAAGATTGGATGTAAAAGAGCCAATTATTGTTCAAGTTAAGTGTGAAGCAAAAAAAGATATTGAAAAGTAGAGGATTTTATATTCTCTTAAGTATCTTTCCTCTATAATCTCACTCCACAAACATAAGGACAGTTGGGTGAGCTGGCTGAAACCACATCCCTGCTAAGGATGCGTACTCGTAAGGGTACCGAGAGTTCGAATCTCTCACTGTCCGCCATAATCTTACAATTAAAATTTTCATCTATATATCAAAAGAGTTTAAACCATTTTAAATTGATAACATAAAATCATAATTTAGCTATAATAAAATAAAAAAATAAAAAAGAGTAAAATGGATTTAAAATCATTTGAAGTAGGATTTACTGGACGATTAGACAAAGTTTTGACAGATATTTTGGGGGAGAGTCGTAATCAGGTTGAGCAACTTATTAAAGAGGGGTTGGTCTCATTAAATGGAGATGTTATTACAAAAACAGGTAAAAAACTCTCTGTTGGCGATAGGGTAGAGTATAGGTTTAAAGAGATAGTTCCCAAAGAGCCTGTTGTAGTTGACTTTGATGTTGAGATACTCTATGAAGATGAAGTGATGATGGTGGTTAATAAACCATCTGGTTTAGTAGTACATCCTGCTCCTTCAGTAAAAGAGGCTACTTTGGTTGATTGGTTAGTTCAAAAAGGGGTTTCACTCTCTACTATTTCAGGTGAAGAGCGTCATGGTATTGTGCATCGTATTGACAAAGATACTACAGGAGCATTGGTTATTGCAAAGACAAATGAAGCACATCAGAAGCTTAGTGAGCAGTTACAAAATAAGAGTATGGGGCGTTACTATTTAAGTTTGATTGACTACCCACTTAAAGAGAGTGGAATTGTAGATAAACCGATTGCTAGAAACCCTAGTAATAGATTAAAAATGGGCATTGTACCAAGTGGAAAAGAGGCTAAAAGTGCATTTTGTAAACTCTTAGAGAGCGATAAGAGAGTTGAACTAATTGCAGTAAAGCTTTTTACAGGTCGTACACACCAAATTCGTGTTCATTTAGAGAGTTTAGGACGACATATACTTGGTGATGATTTATATGGTTTTAAGAGCAAAAAAGATACAATAGATAGAGTATTTTTACACGCATATAAGTTATATTTAACACACCCTACAACAGGTGAAAAGATGGAGGTTGTTGCTCCTCTTTTTTCAGATATGCAAGAGTTTATCAATAAAAATTTCAACAAAGGAGAGGTTGATGAGAAGATTAATCCAGATATCATTGACAACTATTTTACTACTATTACTGAACGGATGTAACCCTAATGCGTTAATACAGAATGAACAGTTAAATCCAAATTTACCAAAGTTGAACAATGTAAAAGCTGTACCAGATAGAACCTCTGTCGCCTTTGAGTGGCAACCAATGGCAAATAGAGGTATTCAAGGTTACAACATCTATCGTACACAAAGTAATCAATATGCTAATAGTTCAATAAAAGAGTTAGTAAAAGTAGCAACAGTACACAATCGTTTCTCTTCACACTATGTTGACACAGGTTTACAACAGGGAGCATCTTATACCTATACATTTACAACACTTAGAGATGGTTTTGAGTCACCCCATGGAAAGGTAATCAATATTAAAACATTAGGACTTTTAGAGCCAGTTACTTTTTTAAAAGCATTTCAGAAATCGCAAACCAATATTAAACTTTTGTGGCGACCACACCCAAACAAAATGGTTAAAATGTATAAAATAGAGAGAAGTGTTAATGGTGGTGAGTGGAGATGGGTTGATAGTGTAAAACATCGAATGATGGCTGAGTATATTGATACCAATGTTCTTCCTGGTAACTCTTACCTCTATCGTGTTATTGCTGTTGGTTATGATGATAGTTTCTCAAAACCTAGTAAACCAGTTTCACTATTGGCAAGGTAGAGTCTTATATGCCACATATTACGGTTAAGCCGTTTAATACTGCTTCTATTAAAAAAGAGAAGTACAATGCAACAGAGGTGCTTTTTCTAGCTAAAGATAGTTTTTCCGAAGATGAGTTGATTGGAGTAGTTCATAAATCTGAAGAGTTTCTACTTCACATAAAGAAAAATGAAGAGAGTTGGCTCTTAAAGTATGATAAAGTAACCAGACCATTAAAAGTTAATATAGTTAAACAAGCCATTACCGACCTCTCTAAAGGTTTGAAACTTGAGGAGTTGCAGTCAAATGTTGCTATTCACCCTACTAAAGTAGTTGCTTCATCACAATATGAAAAAAATATAGAAGATTTTGTTAATATTGAGTACCCTTTTGACTCTGTATCTATAGAGGTTGGTTTTGGTTCGGGTAAACATCTTCTCTATCAGGCAGAGAAAAACCCAAATAGACTCTTTATTGGTATTGAGATTCATACCCCTTCAGCAATGCAAGTTCTAAAACAGATTGAGCTAAAAGGCTTGAGTAATATCTGGGTTGTTAATTATGATGCAAGACTTCTTTTAGAGATGATTCCCTCTAATCTTTGTCATCAAATTTTTGTCCATTTTCCTGTTCCTTGGGACAAAAAACCTCAGCGACGTGTTATTTCACCTTCATTTTTAGAAGAGTCAATGAGGGTTTTAAAAAAAGATGGACGTTTAGAGCTTAGAACCGATTCTTACAACTATTTTTGGTACTCTCTTAACACTTTTTTAGGAGATGGAGTTTCAAAAACATCGGTAGAGGTTCGTAAAAATGAGGCACTTGAGGTGACTAGTAAATATGAGGCTCGGTGGCTTAAACAGGAGAAAGATATCTATGACGTTTATGTTTCATCTTTAGAGGAGTCAGAACCTAGAGTGTTAGATTTTGATTTCTCTTTTAAAGATATAGTCTATAAAAAAGAAATTTTAGATAAAATATCTTATAAACCTAAACTTTTCAAAGGGTTCTTTATACATTTTGAGCGACTGTTTAAGATAGCTGATGAGGCAATTTTGATTAAGTTGGCATTTGGTAGTTTTGATAGACCTGAACATAAATATATCTATCTTGACAAAACAAAAGCTTACTATTTTCATGCCAATCCTGTTAAGACAGTTACCAACTATAAGACACATTTAAAAATAATGGAGTATTTGAATGTCTAACGTTATTACAGCATCGGGGTTATCTCTTGGTTATGAGAATGAAGAGGTTATCCGAAATGCTACATTTTCTATTAAAAAGGGTGAGTTTGTTTTTATTACAGGTCCTAGTGGTTCGGGTAAATCGACACTTTTAAAGTCTTTCTATGGTAGCTTAACTCCAGACTCTGGCTCTCTTGTGGTTGGTGGACTTGATATGATAGATATTAATAAAAAGAAGCTACAAGAGCTTAGAACACATTTGGGAATAGTTTTTCAAGACTATAAGCTTATTAATGAGTGGACGGTTGAAAAAAATGTTGTATTGCCATTATGGATTTCTGGTTATTCAGCTGAAGTTCAATCAACCCAAGCTAAACGTCTTTTGCATCATGTTAAGCTCTCTGGTAAAGAGGAGAAATACCCTATGGAGCTTTCAGGTGGAGAGCAACAACGTGTAGGTGTTGCAAGAGCTTTGGCAAAAAATCCTTTTTTAATTTTGGCAGATGAACCAACAGGTAACCTTGATGAGTACTCCTCTAATGTTATTTGGGATTTAATGGAGAATGCATGTCATCAACTAGACACAACGGTTGTAGTAGTAACTCACCGTATTCCAGCTGTTTTTAACATTACATATAGACATTTTACAATTGATGATAATGGGAGTGTATATGAAGTTCATTAAAACACACATCTCTCTAATATTTCCTCTAGTGGCCATTTTACTTGGTTTAGAGTTTTTTATTGTCTTTGACCGTACTACAGATAGTTTTGAAAAAAGTTTACAAAGTGGCTACAGTATGATGGTTGTATCTAAAAATGAGATGAGCATAGATGACTTTACCTCATGGGACGAACATATAGATCAGGTTGAGGAGTTAGATAAGTCAAAAATTTTAAAGCGTCTCAATATGATAAATGAGAAGGAGAAGGAGAAGGAGAATAAGAAAAGTTTTGAAGCCTCTCTACCAAATTTCTACTCAGTTAAGCTAAATAGATATTTAACTGTAGATGAGTTAGAAGAGGTGAAAGCAAACTTAAAAAAGAGTAGCAATATTCTAAGCATTGAGACTTTTCAGTCCTCTTATCAGTCTAAATATGAGCTATTTTCGTTTATTAAGTTCTCATTTCAAACTTTTATACTATTTATGTCTATTATTGGTTTTTTTCTTATTGTAAAGCAGATGGAGGTGTGGAATTTTTTACATGCACAACGCATGAAAGTTATGGAGATTTTTGGTGCATCACTCTTTTTACGCTCTAAGGTACTTATAAATATGGCACTTATTGATGCTATTATCTCTGCTATTCTTACCTCTGCTCTTTTTTATCTATTTAAGAACTCATGGGTTAAGGGTACACAAATGGAGATACTTAAAGATAATGTAGAATCGGTATTCTTCTTTAGTGACTTTTTTATTTTACTATTTTCTGCTATTACAGTGGTTATGATAGCTGTTTTTTTAGTTGTTGTTAATGTTAAGGAGGAGTAGATGAGGTTTTTTCTTCTCTCTCTTCTCTCTTTTTCTATTCTATTTGCAACCTCTATTGAGAGTAAAATTCGACACAATAAAAAGCAGTTAAGTGCAAAAAAGATTGAGTATAAAAAGATGGATAGAAAATTGGCTAAAGTAGCCAAAAAGATTTTTGCTGCTAAAAAAGAGCAAAAATCACTATCTTCTAAAATATCTAAATTGGCTATAAGTATAAAAAATAGTGAAAAAGAGTTCTCTCTATTACAGAACAAAGAGAAAGAGATGAGTGGAATCTTAGAGAAGTTAAATGGTAAAATTGGAACAAAAGAGAAAAAATTCATCGATTTAGTTGCAAAAAATTTCTCTTTAGCTTTAGCATTAGATGAGATAAAACAGCCAACCCCAGACTCAGTGGTTATGAGAGAGGTTTATGAACTTTATGCAAAAAGAAATAGTGCAGATATTGCCTCTTTGGAGAGGGAGATTGAAGGCTTAAAGAGTAAAAAATCCTCTTTAACGTTGAAAAAATCTCATATTGAAGCTCTTATTGAGAAGTATGTTTTAGAGCGTAAAGAGTACCAAAAGAAAAAAGATAAACAAGAGAAGTTGATTAAAGCTTTAGCACGAGATAAAGCCATTTATAAAAAACGGTTTTATAAGATTAAGGCAAGTAGAAAAAGTTTAGAGAAAAAGTTAGCTAAGCTTAAAATTATTAAAAGAGAGAAAGATAGAAGTGCTAAAAAGAGAGCAGAAGCTAAAAGGTTGGCTAGTAGAGAAACTTATAGCTCTACAAAAGCACCAAAAATTATTGCCTCTGGTCGTAGTGCAACTTACAGTGGAGCAAAAACTATCTCACCTCTAAAAGGTTCTAGACTTATTAAACGCTTTGGTACTTACATTGACCCTATTTACAAATTTAAAATATTCAATAAATCAATTACACTAAAAGCACCTTATGCAGGTGCGAAGGTTAGGTCTGTTTTATCAGGTAGAGTTGTTTTTGCTGAAAACTCTGGTGGAATGCTTGGAAAAGTAGTTATTGTAGAGCATAGTCATGGGTTACATACTATATATGCAAAACTATCTCGTTTAGCTCCTGGTATTAGAGTTGGTAAAAAAGTTGCTAAAGCAACAGTCATTGGTAAAGTAGAGAAGAGTCTTATGTTTGAGGTTACTAAGGATAATAAGCATATTAATCCTGTAAAGCTGATTCGGTTGTAAATTAGATAAAATTCCACTAAAGGACATTTTTATGAAAAAACTTCTTATACTTTTACTGCTTACACTCTCTCTATTCTCAAAAAATTCATGTATTGAGTGTCATAGTGGTATTGAGCATATACGAGATACAAAC
>JALSQJ010000230.1 GCA_026985495.1 Campylobacteraceae bacterium | reverse complement strand
TGATTAAGCTAAGAATTTTATATTTTTTTGTTACACTATTTCTATGAAAAAATTAGAAAAAGATAAACTAAAAACACTTTTAGAGATTATAGGAACAAACCCCTCTATAGAAATAGCCCACTTTAGTAGTGGTGGAGAGGAGTTGATTGAGGCTTTACATGATTATTGCTCTTCTAAAGGGTATCTATACCAAATAAATGCTGTAGATAAACTATTCTATGAAAATTTAAAAAAATGGTTTAAAGATATATCTAAAACCACTTTAATAGATAACTTTCAACTAGAACGTAAATCCTATATGAAACATGCAAAACAGTATAATTATATCTTTGTCTCAATAGAGATTGAAGATGATTTTCAAGATGATTTTTTAAAAAGAGTTCATAAAATTATTTTGAATGCAGGGAATATTATTATCTTTATACCCAAAGGGGATACTAAAAAACGGTATAGCTTAATAGCAAGTTTAGAAGAGAGTTATTTTGTTGCAACAAGTGTAATAGATGATATGTTTGAAAATTATGATATTATCATCTCAAAAAAGATGCATGGTTGGGGTAGCTAAGCTTACAAAGGAGATACTCCTTTGTAATAAGAGAAGAGAGCTTACGCCCCTTGCTCTTGTGCATACTTTTTACCTAGAGAATAGGCAACTTTATTTACATCATGTACTTTTGCAGGTACTTTTGAAAGCATAGTTTCAATAAGAAGTTCTTCATCAAGTGCTTTTGTAAATGAGTTAGCAATTGCAAGTGCTACTACTGATTGGGTAATAACATTTCCAACTTCCTCTTTAGCAATAGTAATAATAGGTATCTCAATGATATTATATTTTTTTCTATCCTCTTCAGTTGGGGTTACAAGATTTGGCTCAATAACAATTGTTCCACCCTCTTTTACTCCACCTTTAAACTGTTGATAACTTACATTTGCAACAGAGAGCATAAAGTCAATCTCACCATCAATAGCATAAGGATAAAATATCTCATTGTCATCAAGTTGAATATCAACAACAGTTGCACCACCACGCACTTGTGAAGTGTAGGTAGCAGTTTTTACACCATACCCACCCTCTTTAATTTTTGCTGCTGCGAAAATCTCACCAGCAAGAAGAACACCTTGTCCACCAACACCAGTAAATCTCATTACAATTTTACTCATTGTGCTTCTCCTTATATTTTTTTCGCAAAGTCATCTTGGGTAATTTTACCTCTTTGACCTTGGTGTACTTTTTGAATCTCTGCATACATATCACAATACTCATCTGCCTCTGTATCTTGTTTTAAGATACCTGTAGGGAGTAAGTTAAGTTGCTCTTCTGGAGACATTGCATCATATTTCTTTTTAGAAACAGTGATACTATCAATCCAATCAAGATTTTCCATAGCAGATTGCATTTTATTTTTTCTACCAAGGTTAATGTGACAGTTAGAGAGTGCTTCAACATAAGAGAACCCTTTATGTTCCATTGCTTGATATAGAAGTTTTTCAAGTTTTTTAGGTGCTGTTACATTCTCTCTACCTACAAAAGATGCTCCTGCAGCTTCTGCCAATTTACAACCAT
>JALSQJ010000229.1 GCA_026985495.1 Campylobacteraceae bacterium | reverse complement strand
CACTTCTCCAAGCATTTTAGCTGTTGAGAGGACTTTTATTTTACTACAACTGTTATCTTTAATAGGAATAGTATTTGTAATGACAAGTTCATCTAACTCTCCATTTTCAATACGCTCAAAAGCAGGTCCAGAGAGAACACCATGAGTACAACAAGCCATAACAGAGGTTGCACCTTTGGCTTTTAGTGCAGATGCTGCTTTTACCATTGTTCCTGCTGTATCGACCATATCATCAATCATAATGACATCTTTACCCTCAACATCTCCAATAATATTCATAACCTCTGACTCATTAGCTTTCTCACGTCTCTTATCGACAATAACCATATCTAAACCCATTGTTTTTGCAAAATATCTTGCACGAGCAACACCACCAATATCGGGACTAGCCACAACTGGATTTTTCAGATTTTTAGATTTTACATAGTCATTAAATAGGACAGCACCATAGAGATTATCTACAGGAATATCAAAAAAACCTTGAATCTGTGAAGCGTGTAAATCGACTGTTACAACTCTTGTAATACCTGCTGTCTCCATAAGATTTGCCACTAACTTAGCTGAAATAGGAACTCTTGGCTCTGCCTTTCTATCTTGCCTTGCATATCCATAGTAAGGAACAACAGCCGTAATAGAACGTGCAGATGAACGCTTTAATGCATCAACCATAATAAGAAGTTCCATTAAGTTAAAATTTACTGGTGCTGACGTTGGTTGTAAAATAAAGACATCTTTCCCCCTAACACTCTCTTGAATTTTAACATTTATTTCGTTGTCTGAAAATTTTGTAATTTTAGCTTTAGAGAGTGGTTGTTCGAGATATTTTGATACCTCTAGTGCGAGTTCTTCGTTTGCAGTTCCAGAAAAAAGCATATATCCTGTCATTTGTTTACCTTAGTATGTTAAATAATTGGAATTTTACCCATTTTTGTCTAATAGTGTGATGAGACTGATTTTTGTGATAAGTTAGGTCTCTTTCGGTAAAATAGATAGGTGTGACAGTCACACCTATTTAACAGCTTTTCCTAAGTCCCACATAGGCATAAATATTCCTAGTGCCATCAGCAGTACTAACCCTGCAATAAAGAACATCATAATAGGTTCAATATAGGTTGCAAGATTATCAATAAGGTCTTGGAAACGAGAATCATAATACTCCGTTACTTTCCCTAGCATCATGTCGAGTTGTCCACCCTGCTCTCCTGCTCTTATCATCTGTAGAAGCATATTTTCAAACAGCTCTGTCTGCTCAAATGCATCGGAGAGAGAGATACCTCTTGCAATGTTAGCATTGACGGTTAAAAGCTTCTCTTTTATGTATGAGTTATCTACCATACCAACTGCTGTATCTAGTGCTTCAGATACTGGAATACCTGACTTAACCAACTCTCCAAATACTAATGTATATTTATGCATAGTAGAGAAGAATACAACCTTGTGAATTAGATAGAATTTTGGGTGAATTAAAATTTTATCTATCTTATATTTGAACTCTTCACTACTCTTATAGTAATGAATAAAAGCGTAGATAATCACCCCCAATGCCCCTAAAACATAGAGACCATAGTTATTTAAAACATTCTCTAAAAAGAGAAGGATTTGCGTTGGTATAGGTAATGCATGGTCAAATTTATCAAAAATCTCTTTAAACTTTGGAACAACAACCATAATCATAATGGTAAAGGCTATTGCCATTGCACCTAATGTAATAAGTGGTGTACGGATTGCCTTTTTGAATTTTTTAATGTTATCTCGAATATCTTCTAAAATATTGGCTAACTTAGTATAAGCCCCTGCAATATTTCCTGTCTGCTCACCAAGTTTAGTCATAGCAATAGCAACATGTCCAAACTCTTCAGCATATGGTTCTATTGAGTCTGCAATAGATTTACCTGCATTAATATCATTTCCTATATTTAGATAGATATCTTTTAACTTTGGATTTTCAGTATTGATAGCGACTTCATTAATTGCATCGTGAATAGAGATACCTGCATCAGTCATAACTGAAATCTGTCGAATAGCAGAAATTTTACTATTTAAGTTAATTTTAGATTCAAAATTCTTTTTAATTCCACCTATCATATCTTCTATTTGAGCCCCCATAGGAGCAGGAACTTCAACAGCTCTTTGGACAATAGAGCCTGAATTTTTCTTCTTTACAAGTTTAAGTGCTTCTGCTTTACTTTCAGCTTTAACCAACTCTAAACGTTTTTTACCTTTAGTACGTACTGTTACATTAAAATATTTCATTATGAACGTGCCACCCTAATAATCTCTTCTATCGTTGTTTTACCATCTAACGCTTTCTTTAATCCATCTTTAAACATAGAGACAAACCCCTCTTCAATAGCTACCTTCTCTAACTCATCTTTAGTAGCTCCATTGGCAATCATGGTTGACAATTTATCTGAAATTGGTAATACTTCTGAAATCATCTCTCGTCCTGTATAGCCTGAACCATTACAGACAGGACACCCTTTACCAACATAAAACTTTGAACTCTCTGGAACATATTTTTTTATATCGTCCCAAAGTGTAGTAGATAGTTTTGCCTCCTCTTTACAACTTTGACAAATTTTACGCACCAATCTTTGTGCTTGTATGGCAACCACAGCTCCTGAAATTAGATAATTCTCTATTCCCATATCTAACATACGCCCAATTGCTGCTATAGAGGAGTTTGTATGAAGTGTCGAAATAACCATATGTCCTGTTAATGCAGCTTGAATAGCAATACGCAGAGTCTCTTGGTCTCGAATCTCCCCAATCATAATTTTGTCTGGGTCTTGTCGTAAAATAGAACGCAAAGCAGCTGGGAAAGTTAGCCCTGCATTGCTATTAATCTGAACCTGCTGAATAGAATCCATCTGATACTCAACAGGGTCTTCAACGGTAATCACTTTATCTTTAGGGTCAACAATCTCATTTAATGCACCATAAAGTGTAGTTGTTTTACCTGAACCTGTAGGACCTGTTACCAAAACAATTCCATAAGGAGAATGAATTCCTTTAATAAATTTTTCATAAGATATAGGGTTCATACCTGCATCTTCAAGACGAATCATCGCCTTTGTCTTGTCAAGAATTCTCATAACAATAGACTCCCCAAACATAGTAGGAAGTGTAGAGACCCTAAAGTCAAATGGTCGCCCCTTTATAAGTTGAGTAAAGCGTCCATCTTGTGGTTTTCGCTTCTCAGCAATGTCGAGATTTGAGAGTAGTTTCATTCGTGATGCAAGTGGAGAAAAAATCTCCTTTTCCATCTTAAAGTTCTCTTGTAACATTCCATCTATTCTGTAACGAACAACACAGTTCTCTTCGGTTGCTTCAATGTGAATATCACTAGTACCTTTTTCAATGGCAGTTGCAAGAATAAGCTCAATCAATTTTAAAACAGCTGGAGACTCATCGGTCTTATTGCTGTTCTCTGCTCCACCCTGCTCTAAATCCTCTTTAATATCAACAGAGAACTCCTCTACCTTCTCATTGACATCTAAATGAGATAATATCTGGTGAATAATCTCTTTTCGTGCTAAAGCAACAATCATTATTTTTCCATGAAAAAAACGCTCTATTGCACCTTTTGCAGCAAAATCATTAGGGTTCTCAAAAGCAACTGTCACTCTATCATCTTCTACAAAAAGAGGAAGTGCTTTATATCGTTTTAACTGTTTAAGAGGTAATCTTTTTATCAATTTATAGTCAATCTCTATACTAGGAATATCTATAAACTCTATCCCCATCTCTTTAGCCTGTTTTTTTAACAAGAGTGTTGTATCTATTCCCTGTAATCCCTCAAGGTCATTAATCTCTATCTTCTGTATCTTTAAAGCACCAATAAGTACCTCATCTAACTTCTCTTGATGAAGAAGACGTACTTTTAATAGATTGGCAATTGTTAAACGATGCTCTCCATACTTCTCTATAAACAGCTCTAATTTTTTCTCATCTAAGGCATCTTCTTTTATTAATAAATCTATAATCTTTTGCATACTATATTCACCTCTTTTCTATTTATAGCGATGACGTTTAATAAACTTATCATCTTTGTAGATATCTACTATCATATTTTTTTGACTCTTTTTACCCTCTTCTAAATAGAGTCTATATTTTATATTCTCTCTTTTTGTCTTATTAAATCTATATATATTCTCTTTTTTTATAAACTTTTTTTCAATAAAAAGATTAAAAATTTCAGAGAGTATAAAATTGGTCTTTGGTAGATGTAAATCTACCAACTTCTTATTATCAACCAATGATTGAAAAAGTAACTGCTTCTGTAGTAAAATTGTTGCAAAATAACTAGAGTTTTCTCTTGCACTTTTGGTAGATTTCAGATGAATTATAGGTAGAGTAATTCTATCAAGATTATCTGTCTCTAAACAACTAAGTCCATAGAGAGTTAAGTACTTTTCATTGTCAATATTTTTATATTTAAAAAGATATTTTCGACCATAATCACACCCTTTTTGATACTCCTGTCTCTCATACATTTTATATAAAGTAGAGAGATTTGATGAAAATGAGAATGAGATAATTGCTAAGAGAAAAAATAGTATTTTCATTATATTTTATCCCCCTTTATATCTTTAATTAACTCTCTAGCTTTTAAGGAGTGATGCTTTTTATAATAGGTTACTAAAATTTTCAGTGCTTCTCTCTTTTTTCCAAGTTTTGCTTTAGATTTTGCAAATAAGAACCAACTCTCTTTAAGTGAAGAGTCTAGTTTATTAGCAGATAATGACCACGACTCTGACTCCTTATAATCTCCCTTTTTATAAAATGCTTTTGCCAATAACAGTGCATCTAAAGGGGCGTTTGATTGTGCAAATTTACGCTTCATAGTTGCAATATAATTTACACTATTGGTTTGAAAATGTATCTTTTTTGGAACGTGAGGTATCTCCTCTTCTACCCTATTTGTTGTTCTCATAGCAGATAGCTCTCTATCTGTTAAGTAACTATTTGGCTTTGCTTTAACCAACCTTTTAGAGTGATTTTTACTACTAGAAGAGATTTTTTTTCTCTGAACCTTAGATTCTCTCTCCATATTTACAATAGGAATGGTAGGCTCTAAAAAAACATCTTGAAGTTGCTCTTTTTCTACCTTTATAGGTTCTTTTATCTTTGTAACAATCTCTTGTTTAGGAGTATTGTTTACTTTAGAAACAGCTAAAACTTTTGTTGACTCTGTAGAAGTAGATGTTATTAAATCTTCTACTCTATTTTCATCTAAATAGATACCAATATTGACACCAGCAGTAATAGTTCCTGCCACTAACAACGTACCTACTATAGGATAAGAGGTTTTTTTTAACTTATAACGATACCATCTCTTCTCTAGCTCATCTACTTTATGCATCTATATATCCTAATCTTATTGCTGTCATCTCAAGAATTTTCTTTGAAATTTTTCTATTTGAGATTTTTTCAGGCTTTCTATTCTCATAATATTGATAGATATCAAAAAGGGTATAGAGAAATTTATTTGTCTCTCTAAAGTTTCCTTTGGTATATTTATGTATAAATCTAACATCTTTTTTTCTAAACATATTTGATATCTCAACATACCCTTTTTGAATCAACCTCTTTTGAATATAGAGTTCTAAATCATATTCATTAGCATTTTGCATCACAATAACTTCCCAAATACGAGTTTTAAAATGCTCTTTTGCAATCACATCTTCATCTTCAGTCTTATGTAGTGTAATGACAAATTTTACAACTCGTGTATCGGAGAGGAGACGAATCTTTTCCATAAGAGCTTCACTATAAAGCTGACACTCATCAAGTAGAAATACTATCTCTCTTTTATCTTTTAACCGTTTACAATATTTTAAAAGTCCATCAAAATTGACACGTAAATTTTCAGGAACCTCTTGCCCAGAGATAGACTCATAGATACTGCGTAAAAACTCTTTTTCACTCATAATAGGTGCATCAAAATAGTGTATCTCTCGATGCTCTTTTAAGTTATGGTAGAGTTTATTTAGCAACATACTTTTCCCTGTTCCTGGTTTACCATATAGAAGTATCATCTTTAATGGTTTAACTAAAGAGTTATCTAAAATAGAGTAGTTATATGTAGCTGATTCAAGCTCTATATAACTATACTTATCTACAGTGTCAAGGAAAATATTTTTAATATCTTCAAACTTATTTCTCATCACTTAGCTTTCTATAACCCAAATCTTCGAGTGAAAGTTCTTTATCTTTTTTAATAATATGTGGAGTTATAATAATAACCAACTCATCTACATTATTAACACGAACCTCATGTTTAAACAGATATTCCAAAAGTGGTAAGTCTCCAAGAAGTGGGACTTTTGAGACCTTTGTACCTGTTTTAGAGGAGATTAACCCACCTAAAATAACATGTTGACCATCTTGCAATGTAACCACAGAAGATATCTGTTTTCGTGATAAATCTGGTGGAATGGTTCGTGAACCTGTTGTAGTTGTTGAAACTGTATCTATGGTATCTGAAATAGATGGATTAATTTTTAGTGTAATAGAACCATCTTCTGAAATTTCAGGGGTAATATCTAATAAAATTCCTGCAAATACAGAATCGATTACCTCTCCTGTCTGTTGAGAACCACCACCTGCTGAACCTTGAAGTAGTGAAGTTGATGTAATTTTATAGAACAACTCATTTCCTACAGAGATTAATGCTGGTTGGTTGTTAAGTGTCAAAATTTTAGGATTAGAGATAGATTTAACATCCCCTTGTGTCTTTAAAAATTTTACCACATCATTAATTTGAGTAGAACCTCTTGTAATGATTGCCCCTGAACCACCTGGTAATGGAGAAGGGTTCGCAGCTGTCATATCGGTAATAGATAAACTACCACCATCATTTTGTGAAGTTAAGGAACCTATGTTATTTTGAAAATTACCTGCTGTAGCAATTGCCATATTTTGTAAACTATACAACTGATTCCAATCAATCCCTGTTGTATAAGAGTCATCAAAAGTTACCGATAAAATTTGAACATCTATAAGCACTTGATTCTTTAATTGTTCTGTTAAAACATCAATATAATTTGAAACCCTGCTAATCTGTTTTGCTGTTCCTGTAACTGTTATCATTCCACCTTCAGCATTAATAATTGGGGTGGGTGCTTTATACTCATCTTCAGGTCTATTCAAAAGACTTTTTAACTCCTTCTCAATTTTTGTCCAAAATTTAAAATCATCTGTACTCTCAATAG
>JALSQJ010000228.1 GCA_026985495.1 Campylobacteraceae bacterium | reverse complement strand
AAAGATAAATGCTAAAAACCTCCCTCATCCTCTTCACTATAACTTCCATCATATTCTCCACTATCTACACCCCACAAGCCCTCTTACCAACACTAAAAGAGGTCTTTCATATTAGCATAGCAGAAACAAATTTACTTCTTTCTGTGATGCTCTTTGTTTTGATGGTAGTGACTCCTTTTTATGCACCATTGGCTCATAGATTTGAGAAGAAAAAGATTATGATGGTTTCTACCTTTTTTCTTTTTCTAGCAGTACTTTTGTCAGCTTTTTCTACCAATTTTTATTACTTGTTAGTAAGTCGTGTTATGCAGGGTATATTTATCCCTGGGATTACTGCCATCATGCTCGCTTATGTGCCAGAGGTCTATCCTAAAGAGTATAGAGGTTTAGGTATGGGTATCTATATGGCAGCAACTGGCTTTGGGGCTGTAATGGGTCGGCTTTTGGCTGCTTGGGTGAGTTATATCTATTCGTGGAGAGAGGCGTTTGGGGTGTTTGCTTTGTTGCTTTTGCTTGCATGGGTACTGATGGCATGGGGTTTACCAAAAAGTAACACAGTCCAACCTCAGAAAAATCTTGATACACAGGCATTTTGGCAATACCTCACAGATAAAAAAATACTTTCAGTATTGCTCATACCGATGGTCGTCTTTTTTACCTTTATGGCAATGACTACTTTTGTCACCTACTATCTCTCCCTTGCACCCTATAGCTTAAATGAGAGTGCGTTAGGTTCGCTCTTTTTGGTTTTGCTGTTAGCAGTCGTCGTCAGCCCACTTGTCGGAAGATTGTCAGATAAAGTATCAAGAGTGAAACTGATTTATGTTGGCATCTTTTTTCTCATACTCGGTCTGTTTTTGATGCTTCTTAGCCCATTAAGTATGGTGATAGTGGGCTTAGGATTTGTTACTATTGGGATGTTCACTGTACAGTCTGTAGCATCTGTTTATCTAATAACCCTTGCACCCCACGACAAAGCCACTATCGCCGTGCTTTATCAGAGTTTTTTTTATTTTGGAGGGGCGATGGGGACTTTGTTGCCATCATTGGCTTGGGCTTATGGTGGTTTTGATGGGGTGATTTGGGTTTGTTTTGGGCTATTGATGGTAGGGATTTCTCTCTTTAGTTATAATACTATTTTTATAAAGGATTAACAGATGCCTAATAGATTCAACACCCCATACGGATTACAAAAACAACCACTTAAAAGTGAGATTTTATGCAAATAGTTCTAGTTCGTCACGCAAAAGTATTGATAGAAAATCAAAATAGTACCACTGCTAATGAAATGAATAGATGGGTAGAGGAGTATAGTCATGCCCCCATAGATAGCACTCTACCCAAGAATGAAGTTGTTTCACTGATTCAAAACTCTAACTATAAAATAGCGAGTAGCCTTTATAGAACAGAAGCCTCTTTATCCCTCTTAAAGATAGAAGCTTATGAGAAAAACAGCCTTTTTGATGAGATAATCTTAGATGATTTGGCACAGAGTTCAGAAGCTTATTTATAGCATCATAACACAACGTAGCTTATATCCACCTCTTGAAAGAGGTGGTTTTACGATAC
>JALSQJ010000227.1 GCA_026985495.1 Campylobacteraceae bacterium | reverse complement strand
AATGTTGATGCATGGTTCTGTGGATACTCTCCTGCAAGAGAGGTTATTGTTTGGATGGGAAGAGACAACAATAGACCTATTGGACGGGGTGGTACAGGTGGGGGAACATCTGCTCCTGCTTTTGCCTACTTCTTTAAAAAGTTTTATCAGATGTACCCAGATATGCCTAGAAAATTCACTAGACCAGAGGGAGTATATAATGCTGTCAATGGAGTTATTACCGAACTCTATACCGACACATCTCCTCTACCTGCACAAACTAAATCGGCTACCAATCCTGATAGCGACTATGACCTATTTTAACTCAAGAAGTTTCTCTTTAACTTCTTGAACGTGACCCTTTACTTTTACTTTTTCCCACTTATGGGCTAAAGTTCCATCTGGTGCAATCAAAAAGGTACTTCTAACAACTCCCATGTACTCTCTTCCCATAAACTTTTTAAGTTGCCACACTCCAAAACTTTTACATAGCTCTTTATCTTCATCGGCTAAAAGAGTTATTTTTAGACTCTTTTTCTCAATAAAGTTTCTATGTTTTTTAGGAGAATCAGGGCTTACACCTAAAACAATAGCCTCTAATTCTGTAAAATCTGGAAGAGCTGTTGTAAAATCACACGCCTCTGTTGTACAACCTGGAGTATTATCTTTTGGGTAGAAATAGATAACTGCCCATCGTCCTTTAATATCTCTAAAACATATCTCCTCTTCATCTTGATTTGGCAGACAAAAATCTGGTATAGCATCACCAATTTCTAACATATGTTAATCCTTATAATTTTTTCGCTAGTATACTACATGGATATTAAAGAGGAATTACTAAAAGAGATTGAAGCTCTACTTACCTATAAACCTGAAGAGAAATTAGAGATAAACCCCAACTATTTGAACTATTTAGAGGTTGAAGATTTGAAATCCATTAAGAGTGGACTAATTCAAAAAATTGGAAAGCTTAATGCAGAAGATATTGCATGGTTAGAACAGTTTAAGAAGTATGATTATGAGTAGCCATATATACTTCAGAATCCCAACAGACAATGCCAAGCTCTAATGCTACTTTAGCCATAAGCCCTGTTCCATTGGTTGATATAAGATTTTTTTGAGCATCATAAACTTTTGCACTTTTAACACCACAACTTGGACTTCTATCTTTACCTATAAAGAGTTCAATCTCACTATATTTATTAAAAAAATCATACGCATATTGTAAAATTGGTTCAGATAAATCTATATTGGTCTCATTAGAGACTGCCACTACATCATTATCTCTTTTGATTAAGTCCATAGTTGGTCTAGGTGTTGAAAAGCAGAAATCTTCTGGACAAAAAGATATTATCTCATAAGATTTTAACTGCTCTAAAAGAGTATTATTAAGATTATCTCTACCATCATATCTACAACTGCAACCAAGCAGACATGCTGAAACTGCTACTCTTCTCATATTAACTCACAAAAAGTATCCAATATACACCTATACCTGATAGTGAAGTAAATATAATACCTAAAAATAGTGCTCTACCTATTTTTTTATGATTCTCACTATAGAGACCTGGTAATGCTCTTCTTTTTCTATCTTCTGAAGCATAGATAAGTGTAAACATCCACACAATTAGAGTTATAACTGCTAAAAAAGCGTGTAACCCTAAGAAAATTAACGCCTCCAATGGCATAATACTACTATGTAATAAAAGTCTCTCTAACCCCTCTTTATAATGAACAATATAAGCAAAAAGAGATAAAGATAGTAGCGTCAAGATAAAAAAAAGTGTTTGAATAAATTTATGAAGTTTAAAACGTCCATTAATAGCAAAAAAGATAGAGAGTGCAATAACAAATGGTAATATGACTAAAAATATAACTATAGTATCAATATAAAAAGAGGCTCTTGTCCCTAAGAAACCTGCTAATGACACTATTTCAGTATCTAAAGATAAAAAGTACTCAAACATATATTACACCTCCATTAAAATAGTTACTCTAAATAAAATAATTGAACCCTTATCTTAAGTATAACATATATATTCTAAATTTAAAAGAGATGTTTCAATTTGTAAAAAAAGAGACTATCAGTTACAAATCACTACACTCTTAACCTCTGTGAACTCCTCTAATGCCCATTTTGGTCCCTCTCTACCAACACCTGAAAGCTTTGAACCTCCATAAGGTTGCACATCGAAACGTAAAGTAGGAATATCGTTAATGACAACTCCTCCACACTCAGCATCTTCTATAAACTGTTGTGTCAACTTTAAATCGTTAGTAAAAATAGAGAATTGAAGCCCATAAGGAGAGTCATTCATCTTCTTAATCGCCTCTTCATAACTATCAACTTTAACTAAAGAGACAATAGGAGCAAAGACCTCTTCACAGACTATCTTCATCTCATCGGTAACATCTGCCATAACCGTTGGAGTAAAACTTCCATCAATAACCTCTCCTCCTGTTAAGAGTGTTGCCCCCTCATTTTGTGCTGAAGCAACCCATGTTCTTGCTCTATGGAGTGACTCATCATCAATAAGAGGTCCCATAAAAGTATCCTCCTCATATGGTGAACCCACCTTTAACGTTTTAGTCTCTTCTGCTATCACCTCTGAAAACTGCTCATAAATATCTGCATGAACATAAATTCGCTGAAGAGAGATACAGACTTGACCAGAGTTTACAAATGCTCCAAATGCACAACGAGACGCTGAGTATTCAATATCTGCTGACTTATCAATAAAGGTTGCAGCATTTCCACCAAGCTCAAGACTCACCTTTTTAACTCCTGCTTGTTGAGTAATTATTTTACCAACAGGTACAGAGCCTGTAAAGGAGATAACTCTAGGAATAGAACTCTTTACTAAAGTACTCCCAACCTCTACATCTCCATAGACAACACTAAGAGCATCTTTAATAGCATACTCAGAGCTATTAAAGAGTTTTGCTAATTTATAGGCAGTTAAAGGGGCTTCTGGAGTCGGTTTTAAAACAACTGCATTACCTGCACCTAATGCAGGAGCAATTTTATGAGCAACAAGGTTCAACGGAAAGTTAAAAGGTGTAATACAAGCAACTACCCCAACAGGAACACGGGTAAAATATGCTATGGTTTTCTTACCACTTGGAGCAATATCGGTAGGTATTGTTTCACCATGTAGAGCAACTAACTCTTTGGCTGTAAGGCGAATAGTCTCAATGCATCGGTCAACTTCAACTCTTGCAAATGCAATTGGTTTTGCAACCTCATTGACTAATGTTAATGCCATATCTTCATGATACTGCTCTAACATATTAGCTACATCTTCCAACCAAGAGATACGTTGATGAAGAGGCGACTTTTTTGTCTCTTTTGAAGCCTCTTGAGCAATTTTTAAAGCCTCAATAGTATCCTCTACGCTACATATTGGGGCTTGGCTTACCACCTCATCACTATATGGACTTTTTTGCTCACTAACCCTATCTCTTGTCTCCTCTTTACTTCCCATAAAAATTTTTGCATCATTTATCTTATTATTACTTGAAAAGATTCCAAACATGATTAATTCCTATTTTTTAATGATTATAACAAAATTAGTGTTGAATAGAGATAGAGGTTAAATTATAGAAGTATAATTTGTTGTTAAAATGAGTAAGCTTATCTTACCCATAAAAATAGAAAACTATTTTTTTATTTCAGCTACAAGTTTATCGAGGTCAGCATCTGAATATTTACTAAGTTGCTTCTGCATAATACCCTTCATTGCTTTACCATAACTTCCAGATTTGTAACCTTTTAATGCTGATAGAATCTCCTTTTTACTCATATCTTTTACAACTTTAGATTTCCCCAATGCTTTTTTCTCAAAATTTTTTCCATGACACCCCTTACATACTCCTGTTTTTGCTGATGCTCCTGTTACTATTAATGTAGCTAATGCCACCCCTATTACAAATCTGCTCATATTTGTCCTTTAATGTTTATTTTTGCTAAGATATTAGTTTAAACCCTATTTGTGTAATAATTGTGAGAAAAAGATGATTTTTAACTTTTTAATCTAAGAAATTACTAAAAAATGATGAAGCTCTACTTTTTATATCATTTAGTTCTATAGTTTTAAATTCTCTCTTCATCTCTTGCCCAATTTTTTTAACCTCTTTTATCTTATTATTTCCCAAAAAATCACCTAAATTTTTTTCTAATTGATACTTAAATAGCCGTTTCATATCAATAGAGACTCTTGGATGTTCTAGTGTTCCATAGATATCTCCAAAAATCTCTTCACCTTCTATTTTTACATCAAATTTCGAATCTATACTATTGGTTTTACTATTTAAAACAGCATCATTCAAATAGATATGATTTCGACCATTATCAATCTTTAAAATCGCAGAGAGCCTACTATTTTGGTAACCTGCAACAAAAGAGCTATTATTATAAATATCAGCCAACATATCTATACCTGTAGCACGATAAATCATATTGGTCATCTTTGTCTCTCTAAAACGTGCCTCTTTTAACTCTGTATTTATTAAAACTATTCTATCCTTTATATTGTAATCAATATCTCCATATACTTTTGCACTTAATAGTGCTGGATAATTAGATTGTTGAAGTATTTTTACCAATGAGACCCCATCAAGATTTAAGTTTAAACTTCTATTGTTATATCTATAACTTAAAAGACCTTCAAATGTATTGGTTATACCTTTAATAGATATATTTTTATCTCTATATATTATTTTTCCAGATGTATCTAATTCTCCATGATATTGATGCTTTAAAAAATGTTCAAAATAAGAAAGCTCTTTTATATTTAACCTATAACTCCCCTCACCTATCTCTCTACTTTTGTTATAGATAGCATCTTTAAGAGTCAATGTTCCTACCTTTGACTTTATCTCTCCATCTACTCTATAGACAACATTTTCAAAATTAATCGTTGCATCTAATTGAAATGGAATATCAGGAGCAACAGTAGAGATAAATCCTCTTCTCATATAGATGTGACTACTACCTTTTTTTTCATATTTTGCAAATGTTGTAAACTCACTTTTTATATTAGCTCTACCTTTAAGTAGAGGTTTCTGTTTTAAAAACTTTAAAACCTCTTCACTCTTCACATTTGTTAAAAGAACATTAATATTTTTATATCTATTTCCCATTTTAACAAAATGGTAACTGCTTCTACCATCAAAAACTAATCCATCACCTGTAATATCTAATGCTGAAAACTCTCCTTTAAGATGACCTTTTAGATTTATAGGGCTACTAATTTTAATGCTATTCCATCTATACTTTTTCCCAGTAAGTAGATAATCCATATCAAGATTATCTTTTGTTACCCTACCAACAAGATGAACATTTGATACTCTATTTATATTTATATCTAACACCAATTTAGGATAATTTTTAAACTCTAGTTTTTCTACAACTAATCTATTTCCTGTTTTTGACGAGAGATAATAACCTAAACAGTAACGCAAAGTTTGATTACCAAGTTGAGTAACAAAAAGATAAAATAGTATTAAAATAGAGAAACTTAAAAATCCAAATAGATATTTATAAAAAACCTTCATCTATATTACTCTCTTATTTATATTTTTTATTATAGTAACATAAAGAAGTTACCTATAACACCATTAAAAGATATATTAACACGACTTTAGATAAAATGTTCCATTAATTTTCACTACTGGAGAAACGCATAGATGAATGAAGCAGAATATATCTGGATGGATGGTGAGCTTACCCCTTGGAAAGAGGCAAAAGTACATATACTAACCCATACACTACACTATGGAAATGCTGTCTTTGAGGGAACAAGAGCCTACCAAACAGAAGATGGATTGGCTATCTTTAAACTTGAAGAGCATTGTAAAAGACTCTATAATTCAGCCAAGATTGTAGCCATTCAACCAAATATAGATTATGAGAGAGTAAAACAAGCACATATTGATATACTTAAAGCTAATAACTTTAAAGAGAATGTTTATCTAAGACCAATTATCTATTTGGGTTATGGACAGATGGGTATTTACCATAAAAATGTACCTGTAAACACTTCTGTAATCGCATGGGAGTGGGGAGCATATCTAGGAGCAGATGGGCTAGAAAAAGGGATTACTACCTGTACCTCATCTATTACTCGAAATCCTAACCGTTCTACTTTTGGAAAAGCAAAAGCAGCAGCAAACTACCTAAACTCTCAAATGGCAAAATATGAAGCGATTGAGAATGGATTTGATGAAGCATTGATGCTTGATGAGAATGGATTTATAGCTGAAGGAACTGGTGAGTGTATCTTTATTGTAAGAGATGGAAAATTAATCTCTCCACCAAACGATAACTCACTAGAATCTATTACACAAGCAACGGTGTTAGAGTTAGCAAAAGATATGGGCATAGAGATAGAGAGACGTAATATCACAAGAGATGAAATCTATATTGCAGATGAGCTATTTCTAACAGGAACAGCAGCAGAGGTTACCCCTGTAAAATCATTAGACCACAGAGTAATTGGTGAGGGGAAAAGAGGAGAGATTACAGAGAAATTACAGAGTGCCTATTTTGATGTTGTCTTTGGACGCAATGAAAAATACAAACACTATCTAACCTATATATAAGGATATAAGATGCCAGCAGACATGAATGACTATTTTAAGAAAAAACAACCCAATAGTGGAGGCAATAACAAAGCTCCTAACAACAGAGCAACTCCACAAGGTGGTGGTAATGGTGGAGGTGGTTTTCAAGCTCCCTCTTGGCTCTTTGGTATTATTGCCATTGTTGCAATGATGATTTTCTTTAAACCTTTTACCATTATTAACTCTGGTGAAGTAGGGATTAAAGTCAATACAGGTAAATTTAATGAAAAACCTCTCAATGCAGGTCTCCATTTCTATGTACCAATGATTCAAAAAATCATTACTGTAAACACTAAAATTAAACAGATAATCTATAGCAATGAAAACAATGTTATTGGTGGAGGAGGATATAAAACTCTTAATGACATTGAAGATAATGGTGTAATCCATAATCGAGCTATTCCTGTACTAGACAAAAGAGGTTTAACTGTCCATATTGACTTAGCTGTTCAGTATCAATTAAGAGCTGATTCAGCACCAAAAACCATTGAACGATGGGGACTACATACATGGGAAGAGAAGATTATTAACTCAAAAGTAAGAGAGGTTGTTCGTGATGTTATTGGTAAATATGCAGCAGAAAAACTTCCAGAGATGAGAAATGAGATAGCTTCAAGTATTCAAACCAA
>JALSQJ010000226.1 GCA_026985495.1 Campylobacteraceae bacterium | reverse complement strand
TAGGTGTTCCATAAAATAGTACTGTTACGTAGGTTAAAAGTTTCGTATTATTTATGAATGTACCGAGATATAGGCTATGACCCGACTGCATTATTGCTATAGGGGATTTTTAAAAAATAAAAAAATACCCTACATAACGACATTTATTGTCTTCTTTTTGAGTTATACTTTTAGAAACATAGGACAAATAATGATAAAACTCCTCCATTGGTTTCAAACCAACTACCCAGAACATAAAAAAGCACTCTTAGCATGTCATCATAACTTTGATGATAATGATACAAATCCCTATCATGTAGAGGGGGATTGTTGGTCACACACTATGATGGTTTGTAAGATAGCAGAGCTGAAAGGTTATGACAGAGTGGTACAGGTCTCGGCACTATTGCATGATATTGGTAAACCACAATCTCGAAAAATTAACCCAGACAATAAGCATGTTCAGTTTTTTGGTCATGAAGAGCTTTCGGCAGAGATGGCAGAGCCTTTGGTGGCTGATTTGGTTGCTAGAGAGATGCTCTCTTTAGATGAAGCAGATGAAGTTTTAGAACTGATTAGATTACATGATTTTCTCTACAAACATAGTGAGCAAGAGATTATAGAGAAGTTTAAAGGGCGTTATGCCTTTTTGAAAAATCTTATTGCCTTGAGTGAATGTGATGATTTTTGATGATTTTGCACTTTACACCCCACTTTACACCCCAGTGGTTAAATCTCCACTTCTTTCAATACCTTAGAAACATGAGATTTAGACAAACCAAGATATTGAGCACACAGCTGTTTCATTCTATAATAAAAAAATATGGTAAGATAGGACTATGGAAAGATTAAACCTAAGAGACGAGCTGAAAAAAATAGAAGATAAACGACGAGGTACAGGACAACGGCACAGTATAGACGTTGTGTTGATGATAACGATTATGGCGACAATGAGTGGATATATAGGCTATAGAGCGATAGACGATTTTAGTAAACGCTATAAAAAAGAGCTTATAGCATATCTTGAAATAGAAAAAGAGAGACTACCCACCTTTGCGACAGTAAGAAGAGTACTTAAATCTCGTGTTGTTTGAATATTATAAACACTCTTTGCTATAAAGGCTCTTACTATTTGTTTTCTATCTTTAGGGGGATTTGTAAGTGATGTTGTATTAACAAACTTTTCAATCTGGGCAAAATCAAGTATCTTTATACGTTTAGACTCCTTGTGACTAAACTCCTCTATTCGTAAACTCTCTTTGAGATCTGGAAATAGTGAGTTTTCAATATTGAGTACTTTTATCCACATTTTAGATAAACTTGAAGATATTTTTGGTATAATATTTTCCATAAAAAGACTTTGTGTATATTTTATATAGTTGTTTTTTTGTGATGAATAATTATAACATTTATAAGATATAGGAGGCTTTTTTTAAATTAAAATTAGCTTAAATTGTGAGTTGTTTCGGAAATCTGCAAGTGGCTCTTTATTATAAAATTTATAGGGTGTATAAACTACACCCTAGACTATATCTATCAAAGAATATACCGTGTTGTGTCTTCGTCATCGACAAGCTTGTCTAGTTTCTCTTCTATAAGAGCTTCATCAATGGTAACTTTTT
>JALSQJ010000225.1 GCA_026985495.1 Campylobacteraceae bacterium | reverse complement strand
TGAAATCTCTTGTGGAGTATATGTTTTATCTGCCACTTCAATTGCACATGCACCATTTCTATTTATAATATGGTAAGGTAATCTCTCTTTTGCTTCTGTTGCATGCTCTTCATCGAACATAAGACCCATAATTCTTTTAATAGAGTAGATTGTTCTCTCTGGATTTGTTACAGCTTGTCTTTTTGCTGACTCACCAACTAATACTTCACCTTTATCTGTAAACGCAACAATAGATGGAGTTGTATTTTTACCCTCTTTGTTTGCAATAATCTTCGCTTCACCATTTTCAAACACTGACATTGCAGAGTTTGTTGTTCCTAAGTCAATTCCTAATACTTTACTCATTGTATTCCTTTATTATCTATTTTTTTATAATTGTGTTATTGTAATCTTTTTTAAAATTAAAAAATGCTACCTATGTTGCATTTCTTAATATTTATCTATTTTGCCGTTGAAACCATTGCAGGACGTAAAAGTCTATCTTTAATGGTATAACCTTTTTGAAGTACTTGAACTATCTCACCAGACTCTTTCTCTTCGCTCTCTACTTGCATAATGGCTTGATGAAAGTCTGGGTTAAACTCACCCTCACAATCTACTGCTTTAATTCCATTTTTTTCAAGTACTTTGGTAAGTTGTCCATAAGTTAGGTCTAAACCCTCTTTTATCTTCTCAATTACCTCTGAACCCTCTTCTACTTCTGTAGATTCAATGGTTGCTAAAGCACTCTCAAAAGAGTCAACAACTGACAGCATATCGTTAGCAAAACTCTCATTAGCGTATGATACTGCAGCTGCTTTATCTTTAGCTAAAAGTCGTTTACTATTTTCAAAGTCTGCATGGGTTCTCAAATATTTATCTTCCCACTCAGCTACAAGCTCTTTTAACTGTGTCAACTCATCGACTGAATTTTCCTCTTCACTCTCTGTAGTCTCTTCAGATGAAGGAGTCTCAACACTCTTCTCTTCTTCTACTTTAGAATTTTCACTCTTATCACTCATATAGGTACATCTCCTATCTCAATTTTTTATCTTCCAATAAAAAGATGCCGAAATTATACATCATTGAGTTAAAGTTGTCAAGGTTAAATTAATTTTTTATGCTTATATATCTTTAGTCATATAGACTAAACTTAAAAGAGCCATTGCCACTTACATTACTCTCTCTTGACCATTTTCTAACTTTATCAAGATATCATTTGGTTGTTTTAACTTCAACATATCAGTAGATTTTAAATTGCAATAGATACCACGCAACGCTCTATTTATCATCTCATGTGCTACCATTACAATAGTATCTTTACCCTCAATACTCTTTAACCAAACTTTTAGACGCTTAGTTACTAAATAGTAAGACTCTCCACCCTCTAAAACATAGTTCCACTTATCTGCCTCTCTAGCTTCAAATATCTCTTTAAGTTCACTTCTACAGTAAGCTTTTGTTTTACCCTCAAATATACCATAGCTAAACTCCTGTATAGCCTCTTCAAATACAATGAAAGAGCTATCAAGAGCTAACTCATCAGCTATAATTAGTGCCGTCTCTTTTGCTCTACCTATAGGAGATGAAAAGAACTCTACCTTATCTATGTCTATATATTTTTTTAACTTTAAAGCATTATCTCTTGCTTGTTCTCG
>JALSQJ010000224.1 GCA_026985495.1 Campylobacteraceae bacterium | reverse complement strand
CTTGGTATATCTCCAATACGCCCTTTAGTCAACTCTCTGCCACCATTTGCAGCAGCACGAAATGCCAAAGTGAGTATCAACATACCCAAAATTGCACTTATGCTGTGAAACCAAAAATTCCTAAATAGTGAGGTATGCCAATCCTGAACTACTGCATACCATGCACCACCAAACAACATCACTAACCAAAGCATAATGCGTATGACTACCGAAAATGAAGTATGCATTACAACGTGCCATCAGTTACATCAGTGTGCATGTGGATGCTTTTTTTCATGATGTGCAAGAATCTCACCTATATTTGTATCATCTATCAGTGTTAATTGATTGGCATTGAATTTTGCCAATACCTCATCAAGAAGTACACGTTCATGCCCTGCATGAAACAGTGTGATGTTTCCTATAGATTTTATCATCTCATAAGGTGTCATACCCATCTCTTGAAAAATAACAGTATCGATACCTTCTCTTGCAAACCATTTGACAATAGCTCTACCACCATGTGTAGCATTAGGTACGATGTTTATATTCCCCTTTTCAACAAATGCTATCCATTTTGCTTTTCCAAAAAGGGGAGCAAGGGCTGTATTCTCTTTATTCATTTTCACGGGTATTGCTATCTTCATTATTTTTCCTTTATTTTGAACATATGTCATAAATATAGCACTTTTTTGAGCATATGTCAAATAAGGTGTTAGTCTAAAATAGTTATGTATGGTAAGTACTTAATCTCCTAGACTATTCCATTGTAAAAGTTCATCTTCATTCAATTTTTTTCTAGTATGTGTATATACCCCTTTTGAGAGTAATGCACTTCTAAATCCAACACCAATACTTGTAGCTATAAAAAAGTTAACATGATATTCATTACACACTATAGGCAGTAACTGTCCTGGTCTTTTATTTTCTGTAAAAACGGGGTTTTCTAATACTTGTTTATCTACTATCTCATTTTCATAAATATGATAGAGTATTAAAAAAGGTGCATCTGGTTTACCCAGCTCTAAACTATGCTCTTCCATACTTGCTAACATTATCCTATATTCATCTTTTTCATCTTCTATGACTAGATTTGCTCCTGTGATGAGCATCATAGTTACTTTTTCTCTGGCATTTTTAATAATACGTGCGAATGTACTACGTGACACTTCCATCTGTAAGGCTGCATCTACTTGATAGAGTCCTTGGTTGTCCATAAGGTAGAGTGCTTCCATCTCTTCATGCAATAAATAGATGGTATCTTCACTCTTGCAACTTAAAGAACCAAAAGAGGTACACATCGGTTTAAATTGTAATTTTCGTTTTAATTTATCACGTCCCATGGAAAAAGTATAACATAAAATTTTAAATACTTGACATATAACCAAAAAAGTGTTATATTCTTGTCATATGTTCAGAATATAAAGGAAAACAAATGAAACTAAGCAATGAACCCACAATGGAAAATATTGATGATTATAACAACCAAGAGTCACCACAAAAACGTAGAAATGTACGTTTAATTATTGTAGGGCTTATACTTTTTGCAGGGCTGTTAAGTTATGTGAAAATAACCAATGATAAAGTAAGTGATTATATTGGCACATCTGATAATCCAGGGATTAATGTTACACCAAATTAATTATAGAAAGAGGATAGGAGTTCTAGGTTTTTCATCTCTTCAATCCTCCTCCAAATCATCTTTGTCCATTACAAATCCTACAACTAAAAGTGCTATAACAAATAGGCTTACTAAGCCAATATATAGATACTCCATTACCTTAACCTTCCATACTTTTTAACTAATGATTTAAAACGGCTCTTCTCCTCTATGGACTCAAAACCATTGGCAGGTATATAGTGAAAATTTGGGTGGCTATATAACATAATGTCATCTCCCAACTCTACTACCTCTTGAACTTCACTCCACTTTAGATTTTTTTTGTATGGAGATAGAATTTTAAAACCACTCTCATCTATTAGCATCTCTATCTCTCTATCTTTAAATTCTGAGTTTTCAAATGATTTATTGGCTCTTCTTTTTGCTATCCACCGTTTTCCATAGTACCAGTAGGCTAACATAATGGTTGAGAAGAGTAGTATGGCAAAGGCATCTTTTTTTAGTGCTACTACTACACCATACTGCATCAATGCAATTAGTAACCAACCAAAGTATCTCTTTCCAGAGTTATTAAATTGATATTTATATGAGGAGTCAAAGAGCTTTTCTACATTTTCTCTACTCCATATATATCTTATCTTAATAGGATTAGACATGCTCTTCACACTCTTCTATAATAAGGTCTGATTTTTTAATGCAACCTCTCTTCTCTAATTGTTCTATTAACTCTAATGTCTTTTCATATTTTTCATAAAATATTTTAGAGTTAACCTCATATTTTTTCTGCTCTTTTTTAGCATACCACCAAGCTATGGCAATGGAGGTTGCAAAGATGGAGTATATAAGTATCTGCCACTCTTTTAAATCTAACAGAACAATAAAATATTGCACTGAAAATAGTACAAAAAACTCAATAGAGAAGATTATTACAAGTGTTGAACTCTGTTCAAAATCTAAAGTATATTTCTCTATCTCTCTTAAATGTGCTAAATTACTATTTATCTCTTTAGCCTCTTTTTTACACTCTTGCTTTAAACTATCTATCTCTATATCTCTAAGATGAATATTACTAAGATTGTACTCAATATTTATCTGTTTATAGTCCTCTAATATCTGTGGCTCTTTTTTTATGATTTCTAGGATTTCGTCTTTAGTTACTCTTGTTTTTTTTGCAATTTTATGAACATCTTGCAAAACTAAATCATACAAACCAATAGTTCCTATCTCTTGGGCTACGCGTTCTAGGTATGTCAAGTTATTATTCCTTTATATGGTTGGGGCAAATTACCCCAACACAATCTTAAACTTTATGATTATCTGCAACCGTTTCAGGTTCAATTCCAAAAGATGCTGTTTTATCTTCTGAAGGCAAGAATATACCAATTAGACCTTTAACCCCAACTGACATAACAACATTTAGCAAGAATAGAAGCCAAGCAACCAAAAGCATGGTTCCACAAATAGCAGCTAGAACCATCCATGTGTTGAACTCTCCATTGACATATAGGTGTCGTCTAAGCATTCCATCTAATCCTGCCATACCCATAAATGCACCCATACCAATACCACCAATTAGGTGTAACCAGAAGTGTGTATTTGAGAGTTTGCTAGAGTATAGTTTTGTGTTATTGGTTACTATTGGCCAAAGTACATATACAGCAGAGTATAGTGTCATATAGAGTCCAACAATAAGAGCAATGTGAACATGTGCTCCAATAATCCATTGAGTATTATGAAGAACTCTGTTCATTCCCATATCGGCTTGAATAATTGCTGCTGGAACTGCTAGACCAAATCCAACTAAACCACCAAGTAGGTACTTAAGCTCCATAGTAATTTTTAGAGGTCGTGCTTTCCATAGAGTAACCAATGTAATAAATAGTGCTAACCCCTGTGTAAGAAGCTCAAATGCTGTTACCATCTCTCCTGAGATTAGTTTCATCATCTCTGGTTGTCCTTGGTCAGCTAGAAGGTGATGAGACCATACCATCCAAGATACTAAAAGCTCTAACATTAACGCAGCTCTTGCTACATTTTCCATAAATAGTTTTTGACCAGTAATAAGTGTAGCCAAAAGATACCACGAACCTGCAACATATATAAGTACTAATCCATCGGCAACCAAGTCAAGTCCCCACCAAAAGTAGTTTTTGTATAGAAGAGCGTCAATGGTTGCAACATTAAGAGGGCTACCACTTGCATCAAAGATTAGATATACCAAAACAAGTACACCTGCACTTAAAATTACAATCGCATCAAGGAATGTATCTACTGTACCACGGAAGATAGCAACAACAGGAAGAGCAAGAGCTGGTTCTTTTGAGTATGGTGGTTTACCTGTAAGCTTATGCCAAAGGTTTAACATACCATCAATACCAAATCCAGATATTAGAAGCTCTTTTGTTGTTTTGTTTGCATGAACACCTACTCTTGCAAAGATGGTTGCATAGATATTATAGATAAATCCAAATGTTCCAAGCATAATTAGTGCAACACCAATAATAAATATAATCCCACCAATTGCAGAGAACTGTGTAGTATCAGCAGGTAGAGGCCAATATAGTGTGTAGAGTGGAGCATAAGCCCAAACAAATGCAGCTATCCAAGCTAGAGCTGTACCACCTGTAATAAGTCCCCATGTCCAGTTTGCTAACTTTACACTGTAGAGTGGTTTTTTAGTTAAAAATGGTATTAAAAATGTAAATGCAGCAAATACTAACTGATAGGTTGAACCAAATATACCTACAATAGGGTGAACAGTCATAATTGAGAAGTAGTGGTCAGGGTGGAAGAACTGTTCAGGCATTATACCTGTCGCATTGGCTTGAACCATACGCATAATCATACCCTCTAGTGCTACCAATCCATAGAATAGAAAACTTACAACAACTGCTCTAAGTGTAACTTTTTGAAGAGCATTTAGACTCTTATGGTCAAAGTTTGTTCCATTAATTAATGTATTTACAAAACTCATTATTTTTTACCTCCATCTTCTTTACAACCAACAACTTCAAGCCAGTTTTTAACAACCATAAGGTCTTTACCTGTATGCTCATCATAGGCATCTGGTCCAGAGTATTCTGTTGAGAGTACATCAAATACCCCATTATGGTTAAATGTCCAAAGAATATCATTTGAATCTAAGATACCATTTACATCAGTACCAGGGTTTACCTGCATCTGCATCGCCATTGAGCCATCTTGTCTAAATAGACCAAATCCATAAACCAAGTCACGGCTATGAACATCAAATTCAATAGTCTGCCCACATTGAACTGTAACTTTTTTGGGCATATTGACCCATTTATGTTTCTCTATTTCAAATGTATAACTCGCATCTGGTGTAATATCATGACGAGTAATATCTTGTGATACCCAAGGAATAGTGTTATAGGTAAAGATATGGTGTCCTACTCCCATAGCAACTAAAAAACCTATATAGGTATAGAATGGTATTCTTACAATAGATTTAGCTTTCTCTTTTTGTGTTAGGTTGTATCCAAACCATGCAATGACTGAAATAATCAGTGCAGAGTAGATAGAGTATGCAAACCAGTGAAAAGATAGTAACTCAGCTGAGTTTGAAAATGTCATTAAGTCTCCTTTTTTTTTAAATAAGTGACTATATTAATATAAAATCTTTATAAAAAAAATGACTTTGGTCAAGAACTACTATTAATTTTGACTAAATAATATACAGTTATTTTAACTATTATCAAAATTTTTTGATTATAATCTAAACAATAAACCTAAAGTAAATAGGATGGAGAGTATATATGTCTGTATTAGAAAAAGCCTTAGAGGCACGAAGTAAAAAAGTCAATAAAGTAGAGACGACAAAAAAGTTAAAAGAGCCAATGGAGGTTCATGCACAACTAGAAGCAATTGCAGCTGCTGGGTATGAGGGGTTGGCAAAAGAGGATTCAGCGTACTTCTTAAAGTGTTTTGGACTCTTTGATAAGGGTGAAGATTTTATGCTTAGAGTTAGAGTTCCTGCTGGGCAACTCAACTATGAGCAGACAAAACGGATTGGAGAGGTGGCAAAAAAGTATGGTAATGACTATATTGACATTACCACTAGAATGCAGATAGAGTTACGTTATTTGCAGATTGAAGATATTGCAAAGGTATTAGCAGAGCTTAAAGATGTTGGTATTAGTACTTTTCAGACTGGTGTAGATAACCCTAGAAACATTGTAACCGACCCTTTAGATGGAATTGCTTATGATAATATTATTGAGACCATGCCAATTATTAAGGAGCTTCAAGCACTCTTTGGAGAGAAAGAGGAGTGGATTTCGGCTCTTCCTCGTAAGTTTAATACAGGAGTTTTAGGTTCACTCTCTAATTCGTGTAACATTTTTGGACACGACTGCTGTTTTGTTTTGGCTCAAAAAGATGGTATTTTTGGTTTTAATGTATATCTTGGAGCTAGAGTAGGGGTTCAAGCTATAGATGCAGATACATTTGTAACTAAAGAGGAGCTTCCTGCTTTTTTTGAGGCACTCTTAACCGTTTTCAAAAACTATGGATACAGAGACAATAGAAACAAAAACCGTTTGGTATTTTTGCTTAGATATGTAGGGGTAGAAGCGTTTATTGATGCTGTTAAAGCAGAAGCAAAAATGGAGTTTGCTCCTGCTGGTGTTACCATGGTTCAGTCTCAAAATATTGCACTAGGTTCAAATAGAATTTTAGGTCGAAATGGAAAATTTGCTCATAAGATTATTGTTCCATCTGGAATTTTCAGTGGAACAGATATGATAGCTACAGCCGAGTTGGCAAAGGAGTTTGGTTCTGGTGATGTTCGTCTTAGTTATGACCAAAATGTCTATATTATTAATATCTCTACTGAAAAGTTAGAGGAGTTTAGCACTTCTGATTTAGTACAGAGGTATGAGCCGTATAACAATCTCTACTTTGCAGACATGATAGCGTGTGCAGGAACAGCAACTTGTAGTTTTGGGGTAATTCCAAATAAACCAGATGCTATTGAGATGGCACACTTTTTAAATGCAGAAGTTCCTATTGAAAATGCAAATGTACGCATGAACTGGTCAGCATGTCCAAAGGGGTGTGGTGTTCATGGTATTGCCGATATTGGGCTAGAGGGTTGTAAAGCCAAAGATGCATCTGGAAATCGTGTTGATGGGGTACATCTCTTTTTAGGTGGAAAGATTACTCGAACAGCAAAAGAGGCACATACCCTACATAAATCATTACCTATTGTAGAGGCGAGATATCATATAAAATATCTTTTAAAAGCCTATGCAACATATAGACAAAGAGGTGAGACCTTTGAGGCGTTTGATGACCGTTATCTATCTGCTAACTACTCATTTCAGGCATTGTCATTTTATACTAAAATAAACTATATTTTAAATGAGGTGTTGGGCTTAGAGCTATTTTTTGAACTTGATAAAGAGCCAAAAAATGGTAAAAAAGAGAACTTTGAGATTTTTGGTTTTGGGCTAAAGCTCTTTAAGCTATTAACAGGTGAAAAACGATTTGCATCTGTAACAGGGCTTGACCCAGATAAGTTAAAGCCACGAAAGATAAAGCGTGATGAAGTGACTAAAATTAACCCTAAAGTACCTAAACAGTTAAGTGAAGTGGTTTACAATATGACCCATGAGAATAAACATGAGCGTACACAGGTATTTTCTGAAATATTGGTTGCGTTGAAAGGGCTAGAGAATGAGCAATAGTACACCATTAGATAGTTTTATAAACCACAAAGCCCAAACAGGAATGCAGTGTGGTAACTACAGTATTGATGTACCTGAATTAAAAGAGGGAGAACAGTACCGTTTTCACTTTGATGCTACTGCTTGTG
>JALSQJ010000223.1 GCA_026985495.1 Campylobacteraceae bacterium | reverse complement strand
TAACAAAATTTTATTTTATTATAATATAAATATATCTTTTAATAATTATAATCTTATATAATGTGTAAACTGTTACTTTTAAGTATATTTATTTGGTGGGAGACGAAGAGATAATTAGTAAGCCTGAATAGTAGTGTTACTATTGGTATAAGGGTCTGGTTCATAAAGATGGGAGGAGTCTTCCTCCTCTACATCATTAATAGCTTCATAGGTAGTTGACTCTTCACTATTTTCATAAATTTCATTTGAAGAGTTTTCATTTTGATAAGGGTCGCTATAGATATTTCTACTATATTTTTGTTTTTCAAATGTACCAATATAGTTTAAAATACGCTTTTTTGTCTCTTTAGACTCTATATTATTTGCCCACTTTTTTAGTTCAGAAAAATCCCAGTCAGGAAAGTAGTAGTTAGGGTGTTCCTCTCTCCACTCTGCTAATGCATCTTCTTGGTCTAGCTCTTGAGCATTTTTGATAATATTTAACATATCAAGAAGAGGTTTGGTATGAGGTGAATCTGTAAGATATTTATTGGCGAGTTCTACATATTGGGTGTCGTCATTACTTGTAATGATAGAGAGTTCAATATTGTTTAAAATGGAGGATTCAACTGCTTCAGGAAGTTTTTTCTCTCCTTTAGCTTGATATTTAGCAATTATATTGTCAAAAACCTCCATCGCCTCTTCATCATTCTCTCCCATAAGAGCAAAACTTTTATTAAACATAATTTCATCTATCTCATTCTCAAATCGATTATCATTTTTAAATTTTTTAATGAGTTCATTATAGGCTGTTAATAGGTCATCTTTTGAGAGTAGTTTTGCTTGTTCAATTTTAGCACTTATGTAGTTCTGTAATAGCTCTTTATTATCACTATTTTTAAACTTATTTAGAATAACCTCATAATCTTCTATAGCAGCATCGGTATCGTTATTTGGGTAGATATTGTGTATCATTGCTTTAGCAAATAGAGCGTTTGCAAATAGCATTAATATTTTTGGGTCATTACTATTTTCTGATTTTTTTATAACTTCATCATAGAGTTTAAACGCTTCAGCATCTTCTGTATTTCTAAAATGTTTAGAGGCTTGAGTCAAGAGTGCTTTTAGCTCTTGTGATAGATTACTCTCTTGGGTGCTATTTGTCTCTAAGATAGGTTGTTGAATAATAGGAGAATGCTTTTTAATATGTTTATTAGTCACTACTAAAGGCTCTTCTATTGTAGGCTTTACTCTAGGTGACTTATCCATAAATATATCTCTATTGAGCCATATAGCAAATAGTATGACAACTATAAGTATGTAAGTTAAAGGTTTTATCATAGATTGATTTTAGCATAGTAAAGATAAAAGTAATTGTATAGAGCAGTAGAGCTTTAAGAAAAAAGTTCTATAATTATATGAAGGAGCTATTATGAATAAAAAAATCACATTTATAGTTTTTTTTCTACTCTCTCTTCCACTTTTTAGTGCTGAACAAGATTTAAACAGATACACCAGTAGCTATACCTCAATTGATGAAAAAGATTGTATCTCACTCGATAGTGACGATATTGGTAGTATAGAGGAGTGTGAACCATTTGGAAATATTTCAGTAAAGGTTATAGAGGGCGATCTTCGTCAGAGTATTGTGCTTACTAGAAATATGCAAGAGTATATTTTAGATTTTCAATCTACAATCTCTTATGCGTTCTCCTATTTAGGAGAAAAAATAGAGTGGAGACATGAAGTTGGTAAACCAGAACATATAAAAGGTATGATTGTCCGTTTAAATGTCAATAGTGACTTTGAAGATTTAGATAAAACTACCTCTTTTTTAGTGGTGAGTAAAATTACACCTAAAAAGATATGTGTCATTGGTAAAATATTGCCTCAAGAGAATCAAAATGAGGTCGCAAGAGCCATGCTTGATGATTCAAAAGATAGACCTTGTATAAAAGTTAAAAAATAATAAAATAAAATAAAAAAATTACCTTTAGATTTTTTAATATTATTGATTAATAATCCCTGTATATAGGGCTTTGAATAGTTTTTATCTTTTTAAAAAGTTACACGATTAGAACACATTTACTCTATATACTACTCCTATGAAAGAGATGGTTTTTTTCTTCCTATTTTTACCATTAAACTTTCATAGCTTTTACTTAATATATTTTTTTCCTTAGTCAATAGACACAAGTAAAGGCTTCTTTTTAAACTATTAACACTAATTTAACAAAATTATACTATTATATCTTTATGGAAAATATAGATTTAATTGTAATTATTACAACAGCATTTTTAGGAAGTTTTGGTCACTGCATTGGTATGTGTGGGGGTATTGTGGTTGCATACTCTAGCTCAAAGATTGACAAAGATAGTTCAACTTTGAGAGAAACACTATCTCATCTCTCTTACAACTTTGGTCGTGTAGTTACCTATACTATGTTAGGAGCAATCTTTGGTCTTATTGGTCAAGCTGTTGCTTTTACTCCCACCACCAAAGGTATTCTATTTTTATTAACAGGTCTGCTTATGTTGTTAGCAGGGCTTTCTCTTCTTGGAAAGATACCTTTTCTAAACTCAGCAGAGTTTTCATTCTCTAAATATAGTTGGTTTAAAAATAGTTTCAAGGCTCTTTTAAGTAGTAAATCCTATAGTTCCTTTTTTCTTCTAGGTATGTTAAATGGTCTTTTGCCATGTGGTTTAGTTTACTCTTTTGCTATTATTGCAGCATCTACAGCTTCTGCTTTATGGGGTGCATTTGTCATGGCAAGTTTTGGGTTAGCAACCATTCCAGCTCTATTCTTTTTAGGAACAGTCACTAAGTTTCTACAAAAAGGAGAGCTACGAGAAGTTATGATGAAGTTTGCTTCTTTTCTAGTAGTATTTTATGGACTCTTTACTATCTATAAAGGGTACAACTTTATAGCTCATCCAAATCAGATGCAAAAGATGATAGAAGAGATGAGAGAGACTCCTAAAAATGGTAAATGTGGAGGAATGAAGTGTGCTGTAGGAAAGTGTGGTTAGATTTTGTCGTTTGCACTTCTTTACCCATATGCTCTGCTTCTACTACTTTTAATTCCATGTTTTATTTGGTGTCGAAAAAAGAGTAAAATAGTCTATTTCCCAAAAGAGGAGTGGTTACCTAAAGGCTCTTTTTTATGGGATAATATACTTTTAGTCTCAATGGTTATTTATGCACTTTTGGTTCTCTCATTAGCCTCTCCATTTATCTACAAGAGTCAATCTACTTCACATAAAAAGGGTCGAGATTTAGTTCTGGTACTAGATACAAGTGGCTCAATGGCAGAGAGAGGGTTTAGTAGTAGTGATGGTTCACAAAGCAAATATGAAATCTCTGTATCTTTGGCAAAATCTTTTATAGAACATCGTTATGATGACAATGTTGGATTGGTGGTTTTTGGAACATTTGCATTTACAGCTTCGCCTTTAACTTATGATTTAAAGGCACTTAATGAGATGTTTGACCTTATGAGTAGTGTTGGCATTGCAGGAACTTCAACAGCTATTGGTGATGCACTAATTCAAGGTTTAGATACGCTAAAAGTAGGTAAAGCAAAATCTAAAGTTTTAGTTCTATTGACCGATGGAGTTCATAATGCAGGTGATAACTCACCACATCAAGCTGTTCTATTGGCAAAAGAGCAAGGGGTAAAAATCTATACCATAGGTATTGGGAAAAAAGAGGATTATGATGTTAAACTCTTAACCAAAGTAGCCCAAGAGACAAAGGCTAAGAGCTTTTTTTGTAAAGATAGTGATGAATTAAAAGAGGTTTATGAAGAGATTGACAAATTGGAGCCAAGCCCTATACGCTCTGAAGAGTATTTACAACGAGAGATGCTATTTTTATATCCATTACTTTTGGCTATGGCTCTTCTTTTGGTACTTATTTTTAAAGATGAGGAGATGGCATGAGTTTTCTCTATGGTTCGATATTGTGGCTAATTCTCCCTTTAATAGTATATGCTTTTAAATCTAAAAATAGAACATTGACTCAACAGATACGATGGATTGTTTTAGCACTTTTAGTGGTAGCTCTTGCTCGACCTATTTTAGTACAGAGTATAAGCAATGAGAAGGTTGAGTCTCAATCGTTAGTGATTGCCCTTGACCTCTCTTTCTCTATGAGAGCCAATGATATTAAACCAAGTAGAGCAGAGGTTAGTAAAAATAGTATTAAGTCTTTTTTAGATAAGAATAAAAATGACCAAATAGCTCTTATTGGTTTTACTATTAATCCTCTTCTTCTATCTCCTCCTACTACTGACCATAATTTGGTAAAGATTGCATTAGATGGGCTAAAGAGTGACTATATCTTAACTAAAGGTACAGATTTAAAGAGGCTTTTTGAGAAGATTTCACTCTTTAGTGAGCAAGATAAGAGGGTTATTCTCTTTACCGATGGGGGAGATGAACCATTTGATGAGGATTTGGTAGAGTATCTACAAGAGCAGAGCATTAAACTTTTAGCTATTGGGGTAGGAAGTAAAGAGGGGTCAACCATTCTTAAAAAAGATGGAGAGGTACTTGAAGATAGCAAAGGAAATATTGTGGTCTCAAAGCTTAACAGTTCACTAAAAAGGTTAGCAGTAGAGAGTGGAGGGGAGTATATTGAGTATAGTTCAAATGATAAAACAGTAACAGCCATAGAGCAGTGGGTCAAAAAGCAAAATGGTAAAGATGATATAACTAAAGAGAGTCGAAACTATTTTGATTTGGCATTTTTACCAATACTATTGGCACTAATACTCTTTTTTCTCTCCTCAACAAAATATATAAAATATCTATTTTTACTTTTAGCTTTAGTTGGAATCAATCTTCAAGCAGAGGAGATTTTAACAAAAGAGCAGTGGGGTGGAGGAGCAAAAGAGGAGTTGAAAGTAGAGTCAAGTTCAACAACCCTTTTTGATGGGTACTACCTCTCTAAAGCGTATGTTGCCTATAAAGCTGGTGACTATAAAGAGAGTTTTCAGATACTAAAGCGTATAAAAAATAGAGGTTTTGAAGCTGAACTGCTCTTAGCACATATCTATTACAAAAGAGAAGAGTATAAAAAAGCAAAATCTGTTTTAAAAGGAATGAGAAGTAGTAATATTAAAGTAAAACAGCAACTACTCTATGAGTTAGGAAATTGTGAAGCAAAATTAGCCTATTGGGAGAAGGCAAAGAGTTACTATGTTAAAGCTTTACAACTTGGTGTTGATGAAGATGCTTTACATAACTTAGCCATAGTAGTGAAACAAAAAGAGAGAGATAATTTTAAAACTTCAGCCTACAATCCATCTTCAGCAACGCGTAGTAAAAATAATAACAGTAGTGAAAATTTAGAAGAGAGTAATGAAGAGAAATCTTCTAAAAGTAGCAAATCAGATGTAGGTACAGAAGGAGGTGATGGTTCTAAAAAGAGTAAACAATCGGTGGTTAAAGTGGTAAAATCTCAAAAGAGTAGTAGCTCTAAGCGAGTGATGAGTTCTAAAGCTTATGATTTGATAAATAGTGGTTATATACGAGAGGAGAAGCCTTGGTAAAAAACTGAGTTCGATGGAATAGCTTTAACTAAATGATGGTTTATTTAAGATTATTTCTTGAAAAAAATAATCTTCTCCTCTATTTCTAACTCTATTTTATCTAGTTTATGTGAAAAAGATTTATCTGTTTTACCTTTTTCTACAACAACAAGTAATGAATCACAATATTTAATGAGTACATTCATTACAGGATAACGTCCAATAGGAGCAAAATCAATTAATATATAATCATATTTATCTCTTAAAATATTAATAAGAGTATCTATTCTTTCATTAAAAAGTAACCTTGATCCATTGGGTAAAAGTGGTCCAGAAAGAAGAAAATCAATACTACTATAACCACTCTCTTCATGAACAATATAATTCTCAATATCTATTTCACTACAAGAATGTTTACTGGTTAAAATGTTACTTAATCCTTTTTGATTATTAGAAGATATTAAATTAGTAAATATTGCATAATAAATATCAAAATCAACAATTAAGACTTTTTTATTAATACTTGATAATGTAATTGCTAATTCAATTAAAGTATCTTTTCTGTTTTCAATATAGTCGTTAGAAGTTAACGCAATAACTTTAGAGGAGTAAAAAGATTTTTCAAAAATAGAGATTAATCTCCAAAGATTTCTTTGAAAATTATCTTTTTCATACACAATTAACTTATAATCCATTAAACTAAAGTCTGATTCTCTTTGAATTGTTTGGTTTAAGTAACGTCGAATCGAAATATAAAGTATTGACAATAAGAGAGCAACAATTAAACCAGAAAAATAGAGAAAGTTTTTTTTAGGTTTAATAGGACTTTTAGGTATGGTAGGCATATCTATAATATCAATATTTAATATATTAGAAGCTTTTGAAATCATAGCTTCACTTCTTTTTTTTAAAAGGATTTTATAGTTTTCTTCATTTAATTTAAATTCTCTTTTTAGGCTTTCTAACTTCATTGAACTTTTAGGTAAACTATCAATAGATTTTTTATCATAAGAGAGTGTTTTTGATACTAAATTATATTTATTTTTCGTAGATTTAATAAGGTCATTAATAACTCGTAAAACCTTTTGTTTTAAAAAATAGACCTCTTTAGTATATAGATTAATATTATTTAAAAGATAATTTTCTAAAGCATTATTTTGTTGTTTAATTTTTTCTTGTAACTCTTGTACCTCAGAGTAATTATCCGTATAATTTGCCTTTAATATTCTTAATGAACTTTTACTCTCTTCTAGCTCATTTAAATATTCTATATACTCTGGAACATCTAGTACTAAAAGTTCCATATTCTCTTTTTGTTTATGTAACCGTTCCAATAGAATTTGCTTTTTAATAAGTTTGGTTAATAATTGATTTAATGCTTCAGTTCCAAGTTCACTATTTTCTAATAAAACTGTAGAGTAGATACCATTTTTAATACGTCGTTTTGTTGTTTTTAAATTATTTAATTGTAGTGATAATTTTGAAAGCATATTTTTCTTTTCCAATATATTCATAAAAAGCTTATCTTCTGATCCTATCATAGAGAGTTCACTATGGCTAGACTTATAGTTTTTTAACTCATTTCCAAGTCTTAATAAAACTTCCTCTAACTCTTTAATTGTTTTATTATAAAATATAATATTATTTGTATCTTTTTGCTGTCTTTTCTCTAGTATATGTTTTTTATAGATTACTATCAACTCATTTAGAAAAAGCTTTATACGTGGTGCTACCGTATCTTCATATTTAATATCAAGTAGCTTGTTGGTATCTTTTTTTATTGAAAGGTTTTGAATTATATTTTGTATGATTTTTGTTTTATTATTATTTATCTTAATGAGATAGTGATTGTTGAAATTTATAATACTATTTTTTTTAATTTGTAATCTATAATTTCCTATTTTAATTAAATCATCATAATGAGCAAGGAACTTGTTCCCTTGAAAAAAAATATAGAATTGATTTTGATTTAATGCTTGA
>JALSQJ010000222.1 GCA_026985495.1 Campylobacteraceae bacterium | reverse complement strand
ATAGTGCCTCTGCTGGACAGATTGATGCTTTTCACTCTGGTGTCTATTATTGGAAAGGGAAGAACTCTGCTTTCTCTATTTTTGGAGGTATGCCTTTAGGATTAACAAGTGAAGAGATGCTTACTTGGTTAAAATTTGGTGGAGGTATGAAGCTTTGGAGAGAACTTTATGGAAAATTTAACCTATACCCACTTATTGGTGGTAGTACTGGTCCTCAAATGGGTGGGTGGTTTAAAAAAGAGATTAAATCTTTAGCTGACTTAAAAGGTCTAAAAATGAGAATACCAGGACTTGGTGGAGAGGTTATGAAAAAATTGGGAGTAAATCCTATATTACTTCCACCTGGAGAGATTTTTACCTCTTTAGAGCGTGGAACTATTGATGCTACAGAGTGGGTTGGACCAGCACTTGACCGTATGATGGGATTTGATAAAGCAGCTGATTACTACTATACAGGTTGGCATGAGCCTGGTTCTATCTTAGAGATTACATTCAATAAAAACAGATGGGAGCAATTAAGCCCTCAACATCAGGCAATTATTACAACTGCTTCTATAGAGATGACAGCAAATATGGTAGAAGAGTTCCGATATAAAAATGCTATAGCACTTCAAAAACTCCCTAAAAATGTGAAAATAAAAACATTCCCCAAAGAGATAATGGACTCTGCGAAAGTTGCTTTAAAAGAAGTATTAGTAGATGAGTCCAAGAGGAGTAAAGATTTTAAAAAAGTTTTAAAATCTTACAATACCTTCACAAAAATAAACAAAAATTGGGACGATATTAGTACAAAACACTTCTTAAATATAAGAAGTTAATGTTATAATAGATAAATTTTATAAAAAGCTGTAGGAGGTATATTTATGAAAAAAGCACTATTAATCTTACTTGTAACATCTAACCTTTTTGCAGATGGAGTATTCTCTGCTGGGAATAAAAATATTGAATTTAAAATATCTACAGATAACAGCTTTAATAGTAACTATACAGTTGTTGGTGCAGATGTAAACTATTTTATTATAGACAATCTCTCTATTGGTGCTTCTTACGATGCATTTTTAGGTGGAACACCTGACATTAGTCAAGTGACTGTTCCTGTTACCTACCACATACCACTAGAAGGGATATCATATAGACCATATATTGGAGCATTTTACAACCAAACCTTTATAGATAAACCATATAATGACTATAATATCTATGGTGGGCGTGTAGGGGTTAGCCTACAGACCTCTCTTAACTCCTTCTTCTCATTGGGTTGGGTTCAAGAGTTATCAAACTCCAATGATAATATTAAGAAAAAGGGTTATCCTGAAGTTAAAGCAGGGTTCTCTTTTTAAAAAAGCCTTTTACTCCTTCTAACGAAAGAGTTTTCTTCTCTTGGGTATGGAGAATTTTAAGAAAATTATTGGTGATGCTCTCATAAGTATGATATTGAAGAACAAATTCTTTCCCTCGTTCTCCCATTTTTATTCGTTCGATTGTAGGTAACTGATAGAGTTGGTAGATAGCATTGGCAATCTCTTTACTATCTTGTCTCTTAATGCTAATTCCACAATTGGCTTGTTCAATTAAATCACCTTTACCATTAAAGAGATGTACAATGGGTTTCCCTGAATACATATAATCAAAAATCTTATTTGCTGATATACCATATTTATATATTTCTAAATCTT
>JALSQJ010000221.1 GCA_026985495.1 Campylobacteraceae bacterium | reverse complement strand
TAATGGCAATAGACGCAGGAACAGGTTCAGTTAGAGCCGTAGTATTTGATACCGAGGGACATCAACTCTCTGTTGCTCAAAAGGAGTGGATACACTTAGAGGAGAAGGGTGTTCCAAACTCTATGAGCTTTGATACTCAAAAAAATTGGGAGATTATTGTTGAGTGTATTAATCAATCGTTACGTTTAGCAGGTTTACGTGGAGAAAATATTGTAGCTGTTTCGGCTAGTTCTATGCGTGAGGGGATTGTGCTTTACGACAAAGATGGTAAAGAGCTTTGGGCTGTTGCTAATGTAGATGCAAGGGCTTTTAATGAGGTTAAATATTTAAAAGAGAACTTTAAAGGTCTTGAAGAGGAGTTTTATTCTCTTTCTGGTCAAACCTTTGCATTGGGGGCATTGCCTCGATTGATGTGGCTTAAAAAGTATAAACCTGAAATTTATGATAGAGTTGAGACTATCTCTATGATAAGTGATTGGATATTGGCTAAACTCTCAGGGGTAATTGCTTCTGACCCATCTAATGGTGGAACTACAGGTATCTTTTCACTTAAAAAACGAGATTGGGTTAAAGAGATGGCAACAAAGGTTGGGATTAAAGATACTATTTTCCCTCCTGTGTTTGAGGTTGGAACAGTTATTGGAAATGTTATCTCAACAGATACAAATCTATCCTCGGTGACAAAAGTTGTAATGGGTGGAGGAGATGTTCAACTTGGTTCAGTAGGATTGGGAGTTATTCACAAAGGGCAAGTAGCCATTTTAGGTGGTTCATTTTGGCAACAAGTAGTTAATATCTTCTCTATTACAGAACCACCATCAGATATGAGTATAAGGGTTAATCCACATGTAATAAAGGGAATTTCACAAGCAGAGGGGATTACTTTTTTTTCTGGTTTAGTGATGCGTTGGTTTAGAGATGCTTTTTGTGAATTAGAGAAACAAGAGGCAAAAGAGAGAGGAATAGATGTTTATACTGTTTTAGAAGAGAAGGCAAGTAGAGTACCTATAGGTTCGTATGGAATTACTCCTATCTTCTCTGATGCAATGAATTATGGTAAATGGTATCATGCAAGTCCTAGTTTTTTAAATTTATCACTTGACCCCACTATTTGTAATAGAGCATCAATGTTTAAAGCATTACAAGAGAATGCGTGTATTGTATCGGCAATCAATTTAAAAAAGATAGAAGCATTTACAGGCATAAAAGTAAAAGAGATAGTATTTGCAGGGGGAGCAAGTAGAGGAGAGCTATGGTGTCAAACTCTTGCAGATGTAACAGGTTGCAAAGTGAAAATCCCTAAAATAACTGAAGCTACAGCTCTTGGGACTGCAATGAGTGCAGGAGTAGGGGTAGGTATCTATAAATCATTTGAAACAGCAGTAAAAGAGTTAGTTGTTTGGGATAGAGAGTATTTGCCAAATATGGATAATTTTAAAATCTATCAAGATTTACAACATAAGTGGCAAGAGGTTTACAAAAATCAGTTGAGACTAGTTGACAAAGGGTTGACACAGAGCATGTGGAAAGCTCCAGGAGTTTAGGGTTTATCCTCTTGACTCTCTTTGGTTGACAAATTTAACTTTTTAGTAATAAAGGCTGTAATGGCAATAGCTCCATAAAATACTCCAAAAAAGAGAATTATCTTTAAGATTATCTCTTGAAAACTCATGATATCTCCT
>JALSQJ010000220.1 GCA_026985495.1 Campylobacteraceae bacterium | reverse complement strand
ATGTATATTTTTGTTCTCTCTGGACTTCTGTGTGCTGATGAGATAATTAGCTCATAGGGTACACCAAACTTTTTTAGAGTCTCTGCACACTCACTCATAACCTCATAATCACTTTTGCTACCAATAACAATAGATACAAATTTCATATTTACACAATCTCCAAAATTTTATTTTCGAATAATATCTATTTTTAGCCAAATACCCAATTAAAAAACTCGGCTATAGATTTCACTGCTTTGATGATGAACTCTATGATTTTATTGAAGGTTTCCATAGCTTGATTATACTAAAAGCAAACCTTTTTTAGCCTTTGACTCTGTAATACCTCTTCTTAAAATAGTATATGGTGGTAGCGATATTGGAAGTATAATATCATTTAAATCTCCACTATGGATACAATCAAACTCTTTTCCTGTGGTAGAGACTATCTTTTTAAATTCAATAAAAAATGCTCCATGCTCTTTTACTATTTTACATTCACTATTTTCCATCTCTTCTATCGTTAAACCCACAGGAAGAACAATCTCTATTTTATCTCCTATACAAGTTTTATCTTTACATCTCCAAGTTTTACCATCTTCGCTTACCAATCCTGCTACTTGGTGAGTTCCATCTTGAATAGTAAAGGTGTGTGACTGTGTGTTGTTACGCTCAAATGGTTTACTTACTAAATAGGCATCTGAAAAGCCTCTGTTTTGAGTGGTATGTAACTCTTTTTGGTATCTCGAAGCGTTAAAATCTCCTGCATAGTAGTCATCTATGGCGTGACGATAAGCTTTTGTGACAACTCCTACATAATAAGGTGACTTTGTTCTTCCCTCTATCTTTAGGGAGTCGATTACACCAGATTTTAAAATCTCATCGACATGTGAAGCCATATTCATATCTTTGGCATTCATAATGTAAGTTCCCACTCCCTCCTCTTCATCAAGTCTAAAAGTAGTATTAGACTCTGGACTGTGAGCATAAATCTCATAAGGAAAACGACAATCATTCGCACAACTTCCACGATTTGGAACTCTTCCTGTCTGTAGAGCAGAGACTAAACATCTTCCAGAGTAGGCAAAACACATAGAACCATGAACAAAAATCTCTAACTCTAAGTCTGGTAGTACTTTTTTTATAGCTTCACAATCCTTTAAAGATATTTCACGAGCTACAATAATTCTCTCTACGCCCATATCGTAATATACTTGTGCATCTAAAACATTCATAACATTAGCTTGAGTTGATAAATGAATAGGAATTTGAGGTGCAATTTTTCTGGCCATTGCCACAACACCTGGGCTAGAGACAATAAGTGCATCTGGTTTAAGCTCTGCAACTTTAGCGATATGGTTCTCATATAGTTTAAGTTGAGAGTTAAATGGGAAGGAGTTTACTGTTGTATATACTTTTTTACCTTTTGCATGAGCATACTCTATCCCCTTGGCATAAGAGTCCATGTCAAACTCTTTTCCTGAACGAATACGTAAAGAAAAAGTACTGGTACTTCCATAAACTGCATCAGCTCCATAGGCTAATGCAATTTTTAACTTTTCTAAATTTCCTGCTGGAGCTAATAGTTCTGCTTTTTTCATTATTTATCCTAGCTATATAGTTGTAAGCGAATAATATAATATTAGTAGTAAAGAACAGATTTTAATTAATCGCCAACATTCTCTCTAACGCCAAATTTGCATAATATC
>JALSQJ010000219.1 GCA_026985495.1 Campylobacteraceae bacterium | reverse complement strand
GAGTGGGGTGTAGTGATACTTATCATAGGTTCGGTCTCCTCGCTTGTTGGGGTACTCTATGCCTTAAGTGAACATGACATCAAGGCACTCTTAGCCAATCACTCCATTGAAAATATTGGTATTATCTTAATGGGCTTTGGCATGGGCATGATATTTGATTCTTTGGGCTTAAAGAGCTTAAGCAGTTTTGCTTTTATCGCTTCGTTGTTTCATACCTTTAATCATATGAGTTTTAAATCTTTGCTCTTTATGGGGGCAGGAAGTATTTTACATCAGACAGATACAAAAAATATTGAGAAGTATGGAGGGCTAATTAAATCAATGCCCATAACAGCTATGACTTTTCTGTTAGCTTCTATTTCCATCTCAGCATTGCCTCCAAGTAATGGTTTTTTAAGTGAATGGATGATTTTTCAGTCGATGTTAGGCTCGTTTACAATTGAAAATATGAGTCTAAAACTTGCCATTCCTTTTGCTATTTTTGCCTTAGCCATGACAGGAGGCTTAGCCATTGCTTGTTTTGTTAAAGCCTATGGGATTACGTTCTTAGGAGTCCATAGAAGTGAAAATGCACAACATGCTCATGAAGTAAATGGTTTGATGCAAAGTGGCATGGTGCTTATGAGTTTGGTGGTTTTGTCTTTGATGCTTTTTACACCATTGTACATGAAAGCCTTTGATTCTGCCTTGGTATCTTTAGATTTTCCAACTGTTTATGTACAACTGTTTCCTCACGGTATTTGGCAGATGCATTCACTCACCATCAATGGTGGGGTAGTTTCTCCTTTGCTTTTATTGGGGGCTTTAATTTTAGTAACGCTCTTTTTAATGTTGGGCTATAAACTCATTAATGTAAAAACCAGAGAGCATCACGCATGGGCTTGTGGCTACAAAACAGGAGCAAAAACACAATACACAGCCACAGGTTTTGCAGGACCGATTAGACGCTTTTTTGCATGGCTCTATCACCCTGATGAAGAGTTTAGGATGCAAAAGGTGAGTGACAAATCAACAAAATTTAGTGCTTCAAATTATGAGGTGCATGTTACGCCTCTTTTTGAAAAAAGCATTTACGATAAAAGTAAACAGCTAACCACCCTTATTAGTTATTGGGTCTATCGTCTCGCCCATTTTGAAAAGACGCGTTATGCAGCCATTATTTTTAATCTATTATTAGTCGTACTCTTTAGCTATCGACTCTTTTTGGGTGAGTTTTCATGGGCAACAATTCTTTTAGAGATTGTGGTGATGCTTATTTCGGTCAAAATTTTAATTATAGGAGAGAAACGATGATAAGTTACCTCTTAACCCTACTTCTGCTACTTTTAATTGCCCCACTGTTGCTCTCGTTGATTAAGTCCATTAAGATGTTTCTTCTTTTTAAACGCCCTAGTTCTATTTTTCAAGGCTATCGAAACTTCTCGAAGCTCTTAAGCAAAGAGACCATTCTCTCTTATGAGAGTAGCGTTATGACCAGAGTTGCCCCGTTTTTAGTCTTGTCTCCTCTTTTGGTGACGCTACTTTTAGTCCCTCCCATTGTGAAAGGGGCGTTCTATATTGATTTTGTAGATGCCTTTACTATTACAGGTCTCATATCTCTTTCAACTTTTTTTCTAATGCTTTTGGGCTTAGATGGGGCGAGTAGTTTTGGGGGTATGGGAAGTAGTCGTGAAGCATTCATTTCAGCTTTGG
>JALSQJ010000218.1 GCA_026985495.1 Campylobacteraceae bacterium | reverse complement strand
TGTTACGTCAAGTAAAAGTAGTTGATGGTGGTGATTCTAAATTTATCGATGGAGATTTAATCTCTAAAAAGAAGTTTGACTTAGAGAATGCTAAAGTGATAAAACTATTTGGTGAACCAGCTATTGCAGAGTCTCTATTGATTGGTATTACTAGAGCAGCAGTTGGTGCAGATTCAATCATCTCTGCTGCATCATTCCAAGATACTACAAAAGTATTAACCTCTGCATCTATTGCAGGAACAGTTGATACACTTGAAGATTTAAAAGAGAATGTTGTTATTGGTCGTCTTATTCCTGTAGGAACAGGTATGATTGATATGGATGAAATTAAACTAATTAAGGCTGAAGAGGAGGAGTAGATTAAACTCCTTCTAGTTAAGGCATTTTTCTCCACTCGGCATTAGAGTAGAATTTAGGGTCAAACTTATATTTGTAGGTAATTATTTCAGGAGGTTGAACATATTCATCTTCTAAAAAAGTTCCCTTCTCTCTAATCAACTCTGTAGTAATTGAGGGGTCAGTAATAGTCGGTACCTCAATTTGTGTTGGTTCATTCATTGCATATAACTCTTGTTGGATAATTGCATCGGCTCTTGAATTTTGTGTTACTCCAAAATTTTGGTCAAAATAGTGAGCTTCTGAAATAGAGACTATATCATTATGAGAGGAACAAGCATTAAGCGATAAAAGAGTAAGAGTAGTGGTTAACCATAGCATTTTATTTTTTTTAAAGTTCATATAAAACTCCTAAATATTAATTAAATATAAAATTTATAATATAGTATTTATACTTAGATTAAATTTATATTTAAGAATTGTTTTATTTTTCTTTTATTCCCATATTGAAATCTATTACCATTTTACTCTATCAAAATACTATTTAATAAAGAAAAATTGGGTATAATATGCACCATTTTCTAACTTGGAGACCCCGAAAGTACGTTTAAATGACGATTTTTCGGGGTCTCCAACCCAGATTTTAATTCAAAAAACTAACAGAAAGGAATTGTATTGCCTACAATTAACCAATTAGTTCGTAAAGAACGTAAAAAAGTGATTAAAAAATCAAAATCACCTGCATTAGAAAAATGTCCTCAACGAAGAGGTGTCTGTACAAGAGTCTATACAACAACTCCAAAAAAACCTAACTCAGCTTTGAGAAAAGTTGCCAAAGTTAGATTGACAAGTGGATTTGAAGTAATCTCATACATCGGTGGAGAGGGTCACAACCTTCAAGAGCACTCAATTGTATTGGTACGTGGTGGTAGAATCAAAGATTTACCTGGTGTTAAGTATCATATTGTTCGTGGTGCATTAGATGCGTCAGGTGTTAATGGTAGAACTGTTGCTAGATCTAAATACGGTACTAAAAAACCTAAAAAATAGTTTAAACAATTTGGTAGGTGTGACCATGTCACACAAAAGAGTGAGTCTAGCAATAGACTTTAAACAGGTATTGTCAAGAACCTTTTAGGTTTACCTTAGGGGACAAGGCTTGAGTAAATCAATTTAAACGATTGAAGATATAAGGAAAATAATAATATGAGAAGAAGAAAAGCTCCCGTTAGACCAGTATTGCCAGATCCAGTACATGGTTCAAAAGTTTTAACAAAGTTTGTAAATGCCGTAATGTTAGATGGTAAAAAAGTTACAGCAGAGAAGATAATGTATGGTGCATTAGAGAGAATTGAAG
>JALSQJ010000217.1 GCA_026985495.1 Campylobacteraceae bacterium | reverse complement strand
CCAAGCTCAAATAGTAACTGTAGCTCTTCGCCGTCAATCGGCTGGTGAGTCTGGAGAAAATAACTTTTGGGATATTATTAAAGAGTTAAATATTAATGTTCTTCCAAATACAGCAGGTTGTCACTCTGCAAAAGAGGCAATTGCTACAGCCCAAATGGCAAGAGAAGTTTTTGATACAAATTGGATAAAACTAGAGGTGATAGGTGACCAATATAACCTACAACCTGACCCATTTGAAACGGTAAAATCTGCTGAAATTCTCATTAAAGAGGGGTTTGAGGTTTTTCCTTATACTACCGATGATTTGGTAGTAGCAAAACGGTTAGTTGATGTTGGATGTAAAATCTTAATGCCTTGGGGGTCACCTATTGGCTCAGGACAAGGCTTAATGAATAAAAATAATCTAAAAGCTATACGAAAACAGTTTCCAGAGTTAAAATTAATCATCGATGCAGGTATCGGGAAACCCTCTGATGCTGTTGAAGCGATGCAATTAGGCTATGATGGTATTCTGTTAAACTCTGCCATTGCCCTAGCCCAAGACCCTGTAAAGATGGCAAAAGCTTTTAAATATGCCACCCAAGCAGGACGTTTGGCATATGAGGCAGGAACCATGCAAAGACGTGAGTTTGCAAGTCCCTCTACCCCTACCATTGGTACACCTTTTTGGCATCAATTTAAATAATTAAAGAACCCAATAAAAAGAGATATATATGAAATTTTTAAACTGTGGTAAGACCCCTTTAGGTCTCTACCCTTTAGTTGATAGAGCTGATAAATTAGAAATTCTATATAGTTTAGGAGTTACTACAGCTCAACTTAGAATTAAACATTTAGATGGAAACAGATTGGAAAAGGAGATTGTAGAGGCTATAACTATCTCCAATAGATATAATACTAGACTTTTTATTAATGACTATTGGGAACTAGCAATTAAACATAAGGCTTATGGTATTCACTTAGGTCAAGAGGATTTGCAAGAGGCAGATTTAGAAAAGATTCATAGAGCCAATATTCGATTAGGAGTTAGTACCCATACCACCAAAGAGATAGAGTTAGCGTTAAATATTCACCCCTCTTACCTTGCGATTGGACCAATATTTGAGACTAGCTCTAAAAGGGTCAACTACTCTACTGTAGGGCTAAAAGAGCTTAAAAAATGGGCAGAAAATTTAAACTACCCTGTTGTTGCTATTGGTGGTATAAATTTAAAGAATATTCATGATATACTATCCATCTCAAATATTAGTGGAATTGCTATGATTTCAGAGCTTATAGAGCAAAAAAAAATATCAATAAACAAAACTAAACAACTCCTTAATCTCTTTCAAAAAAAATAATTTGTTACTTTTTGGCTCATTAAAGTGTTACTAAAGGTTACCTATGTATAATTAGGTTACACTTTAAAAAAAGGAAATAGAAGTGAGAGATATTACACTAATTCTTCTTGGTGCAGGTTCTGCTTCTCGTTTTTCATTGCCTCCTAAGAAACAGTGGCTATGGATAGGGAATAGACCTCTTTGGCTCAAAGTTGCTGATGATTTTCAACAGCTTCATGAGTTCAAAGAGACCATAATAGTATCATCTAAAGATGATATTAATATTATGGAGAATTTTGCACCATACACATTTGTTGAGGGTGGAGATAGCCGTCAACAATCACTAAAAAATGCTTTAAAAACTATAGAGACACCTTTTGTTTTGGTTTCTGATATTGCACGATGTTGTCTTGATAGGGAGATGATTGAGCGTGTAATCTTAGCAAAAAAGAACAGAAGTTGTGTAGTTCCTACACTTAAAGTTGTAGATACACTCTATTTTGAGAACTCTCCAATCGAGAGAGAATCTACAAAAATCATTCAAACCCCTCAACTCTCATCTACAAAAACTTTGAAAAAAGCTTTAGATTCGCAGAGTGAATTTACAGATGACTCATCGGCTGTAGCATCTTTGGGTGGCGAAATAATTTTTGTAGAGGGCTCACAAAAAGCTCATAAACTCACTACGGTTGAAGATTTATCAAAAATGAACTGTTTAACTCCTCCATCACAACGTGCCTTAACAGGCTTTGGTATCGACATTCACCCATTTGAAGAGGGAAAACAGATGATACTTTGTGGTGTTGAGATAGATTCACCTTTTGGATTTAAAGCTCACAGTGACGGAGATGTAGCCATTCATGCTCTCATTGACGCACTACTTGGAGCTGCTGGTCTTGGAGATATTGGTGAGTTCTATCCTGACACTTCAGATAATTATAAAGATGCAGACTCTTCTGAACTACTACTCGATACTGTAAAGAGATTAACAAATTTAGGATATCTTATAGGGAATGTTGATTTAACTATCATTGCACAAACTCCTAGATTATTAAACTACAAAAAAGCGATGCGATTTAAACTCGCCAACTTACTAAATTTAACTCCAAACCTTGTAAATATTAAGGCTACTACAGCTGAAAAAATGGGTTGGATTGGACGAAAAGAGGGCGTGGCTGTTGAAGCTGTTGCTACACTATACTATTATGATTGGACACAACAATGAAAATTACCATAATTGAAAATGAACTATACTTGGCACAAAGTATCTCAGCAAAACTCGGACAAGCAGGTTATGAGACAGAGGTTTACTCCTCCATTAAAGAGGCAATGGCTACTAGTACAGGAGATGCATATCTACTATCTACAAATCTTCCTGGACAAAATTTTAACTCTCTAATTACCAAATATAAAGAGAAGATAATTATTCTTATGGTCTCTTATATCAACAATGATACCGTTGCTGCACCTTTAAAATTGGGAGCTAATGACTACATTGTAAAACCATTTATTATTGAAGAGCTTAAGCGTAAAATTGAACACTACAAAGAGTATCAAACACTTAAAAAGTATAAAAATCTCTATAGAGAGTACAATACCTACCTTTTACAAGATATTAATATCACCGATGATATTGATAAAGTTAGCTCCCCTTTAGTTATTTTAACCAACTATATTAAACTAGTTGATAAACTTGCCTTTGAGTATGCAAAGAGAAAAGATAGAGTGCTTGTTTTTGTTCCTCTTGCCAATAAAGATTGGAAAAGTAAAATAGAGAAAGCAAATGTGAAACACTTGTTATACATTTCAGATTTACAGACACTAAAAAAGGGTGAACGTGAACAACTTTTTGCTATACTAGAGGGACGTGACTTTATTATCTCAACTACCTCTAATATTGAAACACCTTATAAGTCTATTGAGATTAATACAGATAACAAGCTTTATGACCAAAATGAGATTTTAACTATTGATGATTATGTTAAATTTATTGTCAATAATTTTCAATATCAATACCCTGATACGGAACTCTCTAAAAAGCTAGGTATTTCACGAAAAAGTTTATGGGAGAAAAGGAAAAAATATGGCATCTTCAAAAAGAAATAGTCAGTTATATATTGATGCTGAAGCACTCTCAACTATGGCACTAGTACAAGAGGGTTTAATTAGCCCTGTTACATCACTAATGAGTAAAAAAGAGGCAATTGAGGTAAGAAAGAGTAAGATCTACAAAGATGTTGCGTTCCCTTTCCCTTTTCTTTTAACTCCTGGTGGAGAAAAGAATGAAGAGGTACTTAAATCTTTAAAACAAGGTGATGAAGTTGAACTAGTACATGAAGGATTAGTAGTAGGAGAATTAACAGTAGATGAGACCTTTGCTATTGACCCTAGAGAGCGTCTAAAGTGCATTTATGGTACATCTGACATCTCTCATCCTGGTGTAAAAACAACTATGAAACGCTTAGGTAAAATTGCTGTTACAGGTGAATATAGCGTAGAGTATCCACTTATTAGCTCATCTAAAGATATGATTCAATCAAAAATTCAAAAGAGTGGTGCAAAAGATATTACAGCATTAATGTTATTAGCAAATCCACTAAATCGTGCGCATGAACGAATGATACGACAAGCACTTGACCAATCAGACTTAGTCATTCTCTTTTTGATTAAGCCTTTTACAGACAATAGTTTACGATATGATATTCGATACGATGCTCTATTAACTTTTATAGAGAACTTTTTACCTAGTAATAAAGTACTCATTGTTCCTTTAGAGAAGTCATACATTTTTGCAGGATACAATGAGCTTATATTAGATGCGTTAGTTGCTAAAAATTATGGTTGTAATCGTTTAGTTATTGGTACTAATCATGCAGGACTTGGACTCTATTATGACCAAGACCGACTCAACTCTATCTTTGATGAGACAAAAGATGTGGAGATAGAGGTAACCACCATGGAGCAGTATGTTTACTGTAATAAATGTAGAACATTGGTAAGTACGACAACTTGTCCACATGGACAACATCATCATATACACTACCACTCACCTTCAATTTTAAAACTGATTGAAGCAGGTATGATGCCACCATCTGTATTGGTAAGAAGAGAGGTCTCTGCCTCTATTTTAAGTACTTTATATCCAGATAGATTTGAAAATTTACAAGAGATTTATGATGCACTTATGCCCAATGATGGATTAATAGAAAAACATAGTGAAGAGGATTTCTACATTAAATTGATGGGTCTTTACCAAACAACCTCTTTGACATAGGAGAAATATGACACCCAATAGACTATTTATAACCCTTTTTGGTTCAGGACTATCACCAAAAGCTCCTGGAACAGTAGGCTCTTTTGTAGCACTTCTTTTAGGAGTAGCACTTTTAGAAATTTTGCCAATGAGTACCTTTTTTATGCTCACACTTACTATTACAATTATAGGAATTTTTGAGATTAATAAGTATGAGAGACTCACCAAAAGTCATGATGATAAAAGCATTGTGATTGATGAACTCTCTGGAATGTGGATAGCCCTTATGTTTGCTCTCTCTACAGCTCAAACATTAGAGTATGCCTATGCAAAAGAGATTGCCATTGTTGGAAGTTTTGCAGCCTTTAGACTCTTTGATATTTGGAAACCCTCTACCATTGGGACTATTGACCGTAAGGTAAAAGGTGGGCTAGGAGTAATGGGAGATGATGTTTTAGCAGGAGTTGCAGGTGGACTCTTAACTATTGTTCTACTCTTGGTATTAGATAAAGTTATATAGGGTGCATTTTAATGCACCAAAAATAAAATTTAAAAACCATATAAAACTCAGGTTAATATTACCCCATCAACACCTATTTTCGCCATCTCTTCAATATCCTCCTCTTTGATATAGGCTAAAACTTCTGTATCAAAGAGATAGTTTTGAGCAATAGGCATAAGCTCTCTTGCTAACTCTTTATGGCACAAAATATAGGTAGTAGCCAATAGATTCGCAAAAAGTGCCTCTTTAATGCTCTTAACCTCTAAAGCGTATCGAACTCTATTTTTTTGACAATATTTTGCTAACTCTAAAGAGGAGTCTAAACTCTCTAATCTCAGAAGTGAATTAGATGGGGTTTTTGCAATATCTTCTAACTTCTCAATAGAATAAAAGCGTTCACTCTCTATCCACTCATGTCCAAATATCTTCATAAAACTACTTCGCTTTCTCTAAACATTTAGTTGAGCAATAGGCTTTTTTTTGATAGATTAAAGCATCATCTTCTGTCATGTAAGTCCCACAACTAGCACACTCGGAAGTTGCTTCAATTTGACCAAACTCATGCTCTTTTTTTTGCTCTTTTGGATTCTTCTCTTTGTCAAGAAAAGGAACTTTTCCCCCAAAAAGTCGGTAGATAACAATTCCAATAATTGCTAATAAAATTAATCTTAATAACATGCTATAAAACCTTTTTTATATAGAGATAATTTCTATGATTTTTCTCAATAATATCATAATCTAAAGCTAAATTAACTGCTTCTAATTCAGAAAAAACCTGTTCACCCTTATAAAATAGAAACTCTGTCTTCTCATCTTGTAGGTGTGAGGTAAGTTCCAATAGCATCTTGGTCTCGGTAACAGCACGAGAGCTAATAAGTCCAAAAGATTTAGAGGTGTAATCCTCTACTCTTCTTTTGACCACCTCTACATTAGAAAGCTCTAGCTCCATAGATACATACTTTAAAAAAGAGGCTCTTTTTTTTCGTGGCTCACAGAGTACTGTTTTTACCTCTGGATATACAATAGCTAAAATCAAACCAGGAAAACCTGCTCCTGTTCCTACATCTAAAATAGAGCTTGGCTCTTTAATAAATGTTGTAGGAAAAAGGGAATCATCTATGTTACTCTCTACTTCACTAGCTGTTTTTGCTCCTGTTAAGTTGTGAATTTTATTCCACTCTAATAGTAACTCTGTAAATCGTTTTAATCTTTCACTTTCCACTATAACAAATGCCCCATCTGCTCTTTTTTTACCTCTAGGTACTCTCTATTATAATCGTTTGAATCTATTACTATAGGAATACGCTTTGTAATTTTAATATTTTTTAGTGACTCTATCTTTTTAGGATTATTGGTTAAGAGTTGTATCTCTTCAATACCGTAGTAGCCTAAAATATACTCCACCATCTCATAGGTTCTCTCATCTGCTTTAAAACCGAGCTGATGATTGGCTTGAATGGTATCTAAACCTTTATCTTGTAATGCATAAGCATTTACCTTCCCCAACAATCCAATGTCGCGTCCCTCTTGTCTAAGGTAGATTATCATTCCACCTTTTTTAGCTATAAGCTCTTGAGCAAATGCCAACTGCTCTCCACAATCACACTTTTTAGAAGCTAAAGCATCTCCTGTTAAGCACTCTGAATGGACTCTAATAATAGGATTGTCATTTAAAATATCTGTATAGATTACAAGATGTTCTCTATGACCCTCTTTAAAGGCTTGTATGTTAAATGTACCGTAAATGGTTGGGAGTTTTGCAACTTGTGAAATATCAATATGTCTCATGGACAAAATTATATCACTTTATGATAAAATTCAACAAATTAATTTAAGGGAAAAAATGTTTACTAGATTTAGACGAAAAAGACTCAACCCCGTTCTACGAGATTTACTACAAGAGACTCATTTAACTATTAATGACTTTATATACCCACTATTTATTAAAAGTGGAGAGAATCTAAAAATTGAAGTTGACTCAATGCCAGGGGTTTACCAAATGAGTATTGATGAGATTATCAAAGAGTGTGATATTTTGAAGAATCTTGGAATATACTCAATTATACTATTTGGAATTCCTGAAGTTAAAGACTCTGTTGGAAGTGATGCAATGTGTGAACATGGGATTATTGCTTCAAGTATTAGAGCTATTAAAGAGGCTCACCCAGATATGTTTATAGTGACAGATTTATGTTTTTGTGAATATACAGACCATGGACACTGTGGTGTTTTAGACCCTATATTAGAAACAGTCGATAATGATATTACACTAGAGAACTTGGCAAAACAGGCACAAATTCATGCCCAAGCAGGAGCAGATATGATTGCACCTAGTGGAATGATGGATGGAATGATTACAACCATTAGAGAAGGTCTTGATGCTAGTGGATTTAACCATATTCCTATTATGTCTTACTCTACTAAGTTTTCATCTGCTTATTACGGTCCATTTAGAGATGTAGCCGAAAGTACTCCTAGTTTTGGAGACCGAAGAAGTTATCAAATGAACCCTGCAAATAGAAAAGAGGCTATCTTAGAGAGTCTTGCCGATGAAGAGGAGGGAGCTGATATCTT
>JALSQJ010000216.1 GCA_026985495.1 Campylobacteraceae bacterium | reverse complement strand
AAAAACATTGCAACCTTTTCAGAACGCTACACTCAAGCAACAATCTTTACTCTTGACAAAAACTATAGGTCATCAGGCAGTATTTTATCTCTTGCAAACCGTGTAATTGAAAAAAATGAACGAATCTATCCCAAAAAATTAGTAGTAACACGAAAAGGGAAAAACCAACCTCCAAAACTACTAATTCATAATGAACTTTTTGACCAATATCAAAAAATTGCAAAAAATATAAAACAGAGTTATACCCCTATTAATGATATTGCTGTTATCTTTAGGAATAATGCCTCTGCTGATGGTATTGAAGCTAGTTTAAGAGAGATGAGTATTCCCTCTAAGCGTAAAGGTGGAAATAGTTTTTTTGAGGCAAAAGAGGTAAAGTTTCTGCTTGATGTATGCTCTTTAATTGTAAACCCAAAAGATATGATGGCGTTTATTCATATTTTTGAATATGGAAAGAATATCGGTTCTGCTGTAGCTAAAGAGATGTTTGAGTGCTTTAGACACTTTGGAGAGGGAAATCTATTTATTGGGCTTATGTACCCAAGAGTTCATACACTACCAAAACTTAACCCCAATAAAAATATGCAACTTGGACTCTTTGATGATGATACTGAAATTGGCTCTGTTACACGTTTTTCAAAAATAGAGATGAGTGAAAAGATACGCTCTCACCCTATTTTGAAATATCCTAAATTAACACCTGATGGCTTAGAGTTTTTTAAGATGTATCATGAGTTTATGAGTTCTATTGGCAATATTAAACAACCAAGAACTCTTCTTATTAAACTTGTCCAGTCACCACTTTATGGGTTTTTAGTAGAGTTATTAGCTACCCAAAGGGGTCGGCTAAAATCTGGAGAGATTGACCAAGAGAAGAAGAGAGTTGCAAAAGAGCGTATTGCACGAAAAGCAAGACTTCTTATCGACTTATCTGGTCAATATAAAGAGATTTCTCGTTTTGTAAATGCTATGGTACTTGGTGGAAATGAACTAAGTGAGGGCGATGGAGTAAATCTACTTAGTATTCATGCAAGTAAAGGGTTAGAGTTTACCGAAGTCTATATTATTGACCTTATGGACGGACGCTTTCCAAATACAAAACTCATGGGAAAAGGTGGAAGTTTAGATGAAGAGAGGAGACTCTTTTACGTTGCTGTAACACGAGCAAAAGAGAAACTATACCTATCATTTGCCAAATATGACAAAGTAAAAAAGTTAGATTTTAAACCATCTCCATTTTTATATGAGGCGAAGATGTTAAAATAGGGGTAGAGATTAATCTCTACCCATAATGTTACATTGACCTGTAATCTTACAGAGTGGACAGAAGTTTGCCAACCCTGCAATGAGTGGTATAACACCTAAATAGAACCATTGATTTCCTGAATAGATTCCATAACCAATTAATGCTGACCCTAGAACGATTCTAAATGGTCGGCAGATACTTCTTATTTTTTTAGCATTCATAATTATTATGCTCCTTTATTTTTAATATACACCAATCTAACATAGATTAGCTTTAACAAATAACCCCTGAACCAATAACTTTATCTTTATCGTAAAAAACTGCTACTTGTCCATATGCCAACTTTACACCCCAATGGTTAAATCTCTTTTATTAAAGTAGAGTGCATAGTTTGCATTAACCACCCTCATAAAGTCTGAAAGATTCTCTTTTTCTGTCTCTATCAATAGGTGGTAATGGTTA
>JALSQJ010000215.1 GCA_026985495.1 Campylobacteraceae bacterium | reverse complement strand
GGGTCATTGTAGAGTCTATTTTGTGCTTGATTGTTCTGTACAATGGTTTTTGTAGATATATTTACAACAGAATTCATGGAGTCTTTTAGAATCTCATGAAATGATAATATCTCATTTTTCCCACTAGGAAGTTTATGTATAGGATTAGATGAAGCCTCTTTAAAGGTAACAGTACCAGCTAAAAGAGTAACAGATAAGAGGGTTGAGAGTAGTATTGATTTATGCATTGAAATCCTTTTTTAAAATTATTATAGTGAAAGTGTTGTTAAAAAGTTTTTGAAAAGTAAAAGAGAGGGAGAAAAGGAGGTATTCTTGTTTACAAACTTTTTAACAACAGTAGTATCTAAAAGTACAAAGGAGTTAAAACCTTTTAGATACATCTTTCATATCGTTATTATAGAGTAGTAGAATAAACCAATGGAAAATGAATAGTTAATCTATAGTTAACGATATAGACTAATTATGTAAACAATGAATTTTAAGTGATTTTTCTAAATCTTCAAAGGTGTCAATACCAAAACTTTTTGTCTCTACCTCTACCATAGCGATGTTGTATCCATGATATAAGGCACGAAGTTGTTCTAGCTTCTCTATCTCCTCTAATGGTGCTATTGAGAGGTTACAAAAGGTCTCAAGAGATTTTTTTGTAAAACCATAAATTCCTAAATGCCCTTTATATTCATTAAAATGGTGGTCTCTAGGGTAGGGAGTTTTTGCTCGTGAGAAATAGAGAGCAATATTATTTTTATTAGTTACCACTTTTACAATGTTTGGGTCATCAGCTTGGGGGTTATCCATTATTTTATAACAAGAGTTCATCATAATATTTAAATTATATCTATTTTTAAAAGTTAAGTCATAAACGGCTCTAACCACCTTTTCTTCAATAAATGGCTCATCTCCTTGCACATTAATAATAATCTCATCATCATCAAGTTTAAGTTCTTTTGCTGCTTCATATATTCTATCTGTTCCAGAGTTATGCTCTTTGGAGGTCATAATAGCAGTGATTCCATAAGAGGTAGCAATATCAATAACCTCTTTGGAATCTGTAGCAATAGCTACTCTATCAATACTCTCAACTGCTTTTGCTGTTCGTATAACCATAGGCAGACCACCTACATCAGCTAAAACTTTGTTGGGAAAACGACTTGAACCTATTCGTGCTGGGATAATTATCATGAAATCTCTTTTAAATTTTTAAAGCTATTTTAGCATAAATAACATTCATTAAGAAAAATAGTAATTTTGTTTCATGGTAATTCGCTATAATTCTTCTTAACTTTTAGGAGCTTCATAAAAATGGAAATCATATTAATTTTAGTTGGTATATTGGTCGGAACACTTTCAGGTTTTTTTGGTATTGGTGGGGGAATGATACTCATTCCTATTTTAATGTTTTTTGGTATTGATATAAAAACTGCTATAGGCATCTCTATTGTTCAAATGGTATTCTCCTCTATATATGGCTCCTATTTAAACTATAAAAAAGGTTCACTAATAGTAGGTGAAGGTATTTGGGTTGGTGTAGGTGGTTTTGTAGGTGGTTTTATGGGTGCTTATGTTTCGCATCTACTCTCAGCAACTCTTTTAGAATATATGTTTTTATCTCTCCTTATTTTTGCACTATATCGACTCTTTTCATCTAAAGTGAGTGATGATGGTTCTGTTAAAACATTAGACCCATTAATACTTTTTACTGTTGGTGGAATTATTGGTATTTTTGCCATTGCACTAGGCGTTGGTGGTTCAATCTTACTTACACCCATCTTGGCAGGTTTTTTACACTACCCAATTAAAAAAGCTGTTTCAGCAGGGCTATTTTTTGTTGCTTTCTCTTCTATTGCAGGGTTAGTATCACATTTGAGTGTAGGAGATATTGATTTAAAACAGGGACTTATGGTTGCTGTAGCATCGCTATTGGGTGTTTTTGTTGGAATATGGTTAAAAGATAAGGTATCTTCATCAAAACATAAACTTTATCTACTTATTATGTATGGTGTCGCACTCTTAATTCTTATAAAAAAAATGTTCTTAGGATAATAAAATATGAAAAATCAAAAAATTGAAGTCTATGGGGCTAAAGAGAATAACTTAAAAAATATAGATATTAAAATTCCAAAGAACCAGTTAGTGGTCATTACAGGAATTAGTGGTAGTGGAAAGTCAACATTGGCATTTTCTACACTCTATGCAGAGGGGCAACGGCGTTATATTGAGTCTCTCTCCTCCTATGCTCGTCAGTTTTTGGGGCGTGTAGGTAAACCAGATGTGGATAAGATAGAGGGTTTAACTCCTGCTATTGCTATTGACCAAAAGACAACCTCTAAAAACCCACGCTCTACAGTAGGGACAATTACAGAGATTTACGACTATTTACGTCTATTGTTTGCTCGTGTAGGAAAACAGCACTGTCATGAGTGTGGAAAACCTATCTCCTCTATGAGTGCAGCAGATATTATTGAAGAGGTTTTAAAGCTTCCTAATGGAGCAAAATTGGTCATTATGGCTCCTTTGGTTAAAGAGAAAAAGGGTACTTTTGCCGATATGTTGGAGTCACTTCGTCATAAAGGTTATGTTCGTGCCATGATAGATGGTGTTATGGTTCGCCTTGATGAGGAGATAGAGCTTAGTAAAACGAAAAAACATAGTATAAAAGTTATAATTGATAGAGTTGTTATTAAAGAGGAGAGTCGTGACAGAATAGGGCAAGATGTAGAGAAAGCACTCAAAGAGGCGTATGGTGAAGTGGAGCTTGAGGTACTTAACTATGAAGAGTTTCCAGAGCTTGAGAGACAACACATTCACTACTCTGAACACTTAGCATGTTTTGATTGTAAGCTCTCATTTGAACCACTAGAACCTGTTAGTTTTTCATTTAACTCACCTAAAGGTGCATGTCCTAAGTGTGATGGTCTTGGTATTCGTTATGTTATTGACCTTACAAAAGTGATAGATACTGCTCTTAGTATAGAAAAGGGTGCTGTAAAGATTATGTATGGATTTAACAAGAGCTACTATACAAAATTTTTAAATGCCTATTGTGAACAGAATGATATTCCTACCGATGTTCCGTATGATACTTTAGAGAGTTACCAAAAGAGTTCTATCTTGTATGGTGGTGGTTCACCTGTTAACTTTACATGGAAGCGACATAAACTCACAAGAGAGTGGCCAGGGGTAGTTAAGTTTGCACATGATATGTTTTCAGATGAGAAAGATATGAGTGAATATATGACCGAAAAAGAGTGTGATGCTTGTGATGGTCATAGGTTGCGTCCACGCTCATTATCTGTTAAGATAGAGGGTAAAAATATTGCAGATATTATCGACATGCCTATTGAAAAGAGCTATAAGTATTTCTCTAATAGAGAGAACTTCTCTCACTTTACTGAACAGCAGGTAGTGATTGCAGAGTCAGTACTCAAAGAGATAGAGGAGCGACTCTTTTTTCTATATGATGTAGGTTTAACATATCTAACTCTAAGTCGTGATGCACGAACTATTTCAGGTGGTGAGGCACAGCGTATTCGGATTGCTTCACAGATTGGTTCAGGACTTACAGGGGTAATGTATGTTCTTGATGAGCCAAGTATTGGTCTTCATGAACGTGATACAATGAAGCTTATTCGTACCTTACGTTCACTACAAGAGAAAGGAAATTCAGTCATTGTTGTAGAGCATGACAAAGAGACTATTATGTCAGCAGATTATGTTATAGATATTGGACCTGGTGCTGGAAAGTATGGAGGAGAGGTTGTTTTTGCAGGAACAGGTAAAAAGATGATGAGAGCAAAAACTTTAACAGCTCAATATCTCTTTGGTAAAAAAAATATCTCATACCCACATGATAAACCTCAAGAGGAGTGGATTGAGATTAAGAATGTAACTCTAAATAACATTACTAATCTCTCTGCAAAAATTCCTTTGAAAAATTTTGTCTGTATTACTGGTGTAAGTGGTAGTGGAAAGAGTTCACTTATTTTACAAACACTTCTACCTGTAGCTAGAGAGGTGTTAAATCATGCACGAAAGGTAAATAAGGTTGATGGGGTTGAGATAATTGGACTTGATAAGGTTGACAAAGTTATCTCGCTTGACCAAAGTCCAATTGGTCGTACTCCACGCTCTAATCCTGCAACCTATACAGGAATTATGGATGAGATTCGTAAGCTATTTGCAAAGACTAAAGAGGCTGAACTTAGAGGATATAAAATAGGTCGTTTCTCTTTCAATGTTAAGGGTGGTCGTTGTGAAAACTGTACAGGAGATGGGCAGATAAAGATTGAGATGCACTTTTTACCTGATGTTTTGGTTGAGTGTGATACTTGTCATGGAACACGCTACAATGCACAGACTTTAGAGATACTATATAAAGGGAAATCTATAGCTGATGTACTAGCTATGTCGGTGACAGAAGCGATGGAGTTCTTTAAAACTGTACCCTCAATTGCCATTAAACTTAAAACACTTATCGATGTAGGATTAGACTACATTACATTAGGGCAAAATGCTACAACACTATCTGGTGGAGAAGCACAACGGATAAAACTTAGTAAAGAGCTAAGCCGTAAAGATACAGGAAAAACACTATATATTTTAGATGAGCCAACAACAGGTCTTCACTTTGCTGATGTTGATAGATTGACAGGAGTACTACACCATTTAGTAGATTTAGGAAATTCAGTAGTTGTAATTGAACACAATTTAGATATGATTAAAAATGCAGACTATATTATAGATATGGGACCAGAGGGTGGAAATAGAGGTGGGCTTATTATTGCCACAGGTACACCTGAAGAGGTTGCTCTTAATCATAAAGAGACAGGCTCTTATACAGGAAAATATTTAGTTGATGAATTGGATAAAAATTAGAATATAAATCCTATTTTAAAAAACAATCTTTACTGCAATCATAGGTAGAAATCCTAATGGGAGGAAATTTTCTCTCTGGGTGGTAAAAAATGATTTTGATTAATTTATTAAAAAGCTGTTTCATGGTGGTTCTATCCTCCTTTTATATATATTTTAAAGATTTGACATTATAGGTCGTATCTGATAAGAGTATATTAAAAAAAAGGAGAATAACTGTGAAAAACTACTCTAATTCCCCTAAATTAGAGTAATCCCATAGCTAATTTTGCTTCATCGGTCATTTTATCTTGTCCCCATGGTGGGTCAAAGACAATATTGACATCAATATTCTCTAAACCACTCTGGCGACTTACAATACTTTTTACCAAATCTACAATTACTTGAGAGAAAGAGCAGGTAGCAGAGGTTAGGGTCATAGTAATTTTACACATTTTTAACATGCTTACTTCATTTGTCCAACACTCAATATTATAAACAAGACCTAAATCGTATATATTTACAGGTAACTCAGGGTCATAAATCTCTCTTAGATGCTCTACTATCTTCTCCTCCATCTCTCTATCAGAGGGCTGTTTGGCTAAGAACTTCTCTCTCTCTTTTGCCATCTTCTCATCTATATCTGATTGATTTAGTTTGTTAAATTTAGCATTATACGCCTCTAACTCTTCAGCTGTTGTAGGAATGTCACTCTCTTGAATATTATTTAAATCCATCTTACTCTCCTTGCTCTTTACATTTTTGTGCATAACCATAGACCATCTTTAAGAAGGCTTCAAGGCTCTGTTGTCGTACAGGAGAGAGTAACTCTACAATACCCATCTCAGAGAGTTTTTTAGGGTTAAAGTTTAAAATCTCATCGGCTGTTCGGTTGGAGAAGATATCTAAAAGAAGAGTAATCATACCTTTAGCCATCTCTGAAGTTCCCTCACCTCTAAGGATTAGTTTCCCCTCTTTACACTCACCCACTAGCCATGCATCACTTGCACACCCTTGTACATAAGTAGAGCTATTTTTCTCCTCTTGGGGCAGAGTAGTGTGTCGTTTTCCAAGCTCAAAAATATACTCTAACTTTTCATTGTTGGTTGGGAAAAGGTCAAAGTCCTCTTTGTACTCTGCAATGGTTTTTTCCATGCTCATGGTTACTCCTTATTGGTTGTGTAAAATAGCTCTTCAAAAGCCTCTTGAATCTGCTCTTTAATTCGTCCATCTCGTATCTCTTCAATGAGGCTATTGGCAAATGCAACAACCAACATTTTTCGTGCCTCTACTAGATTAACTCCTCGACTCTGTAGATAGAAGAGCTGTTTAGGGTCTAGTTGACCTGTGGTTGCTCCATGACTAGCCTCTAGTTCATCAATATATATCTCTAGTTGTGGCTTAGATGCCATGTAAGCATTGTCGTGTAGAATAATAGATTTTGAGTTCTGCTCTGCTTTGGTAAACTTTGCAGACTCCTCTACACGAATAAGAGCATCGAAAATACCTCTAGCTTCACCATCTAAGATATTTTTAGCATTTTGTTTCGAGGTAGAGTCTCTACCACGGTGAACAATTTGTGAGATAGTTCCTCGTTTAGCAGTGCTATTAAGATAGAGTAGATGACCAGCATCAATATGGGCATACTCATCTAGTGTTACTTTAAGTAGTTGCAAGGATTGGTCTCCACCTAAGTCAAAACTCTTTAAAAGAGCTGTTGCATTTTTTTCTACATTAATATTGTGTGAAGCAATCATGCTATATTGGTTGTTCTGCATAGTTTGAATCTTAACTACTCTTAATGAAGAGTCTTTTGCAATCTGCATATCATACCCATAAAGTACAAGAGTATCTTGAATATCATTCGTTACAAATCGTTCATAAACCGATGCATGTCTATTGACTTGGTTTAGAAGAACAATTCGGTAGTTAATAAGGGCGTTACTTTTAGTAAATTGATGCTCAATCTCAACTTCTGTATCACCATCAAGTTCAATATGAATAGCTCTTGGTGAGAGAATGTGACCCACATAGTAGAGAGGGTCAAACTGCTCCATACTTATATTTTCAAAATTTTTATAGTAAACACGCATACCATGTGGTGCTGTTGTAACGACACCATCTACAATGGTAATCTTTTCACTCTCTTGAATAAGAGTAGGGTCATATTTAAGCGTTTTATACTCTTTTTTTAAAATGCTCTCTATGTCAAAGTAGCGATACTCCTCATTTTTTTTAGATGGCACTCCTCCAAGAGCTTTAAATCTATCGACAATTTTTTCATATCCATCTATGCTCTCTTGTGTAATATTGGCGAGTCTCATTACTCCTCCTCAATAGCATCGTACCCATGCTCTTCTAGTTGTGCTACAAGCTCTACACCTGCTGTTTTTACTACTTTCCCATCTTTGAGTACATGAATGTAGTCTGGTTCAATGTAGTCTAAGATTCTACTATAGTGAGTAATGACTAAAAAGGTTCGTTTTCCATCTTTCATTTTGTTAATACCCTCTGAGACAGCTCTAAGTGCATCAATGTCAAGACCAGAGTCAATCTCATCTAAGATAATAACTTCAGGCTCTAACATAATCATCTGTAAAATCTCATTACGCTTCTTCTCTCCACCTGAAAAGCCCTCATTTAGTGAACGGCTAATCATATCTGGCTTCATTCCCAACTCTTCAAGGTGGCTTTTCATTAAGCGTAAAAATTGAGCTGAATTTAGCTCCTCTTTGCCCTCATGTTTTCGCTTAGCATTGACAGCTGTTCTTAAAAAGTATGCATTATTGACTCCTGGAATCTCAACAGGGTGTT
>JALSQJ010000214.1 GCA_026985495.1 Campylobacteraceae bacterium | reverse complement strand
GAGTTGCTCTGCTTAATGCAACATCTGTCTCTAGCCTTCTACTTACAACTGAAGCGACTATTTCAGATATTAAAGAACCAAATATAGATGTTCCATCTCCTGCTATGCCAGATATGGGTGGAATGGGTATGGGGATGTAATATCCCCTTCCCCCTATCTTTACTTTATAACTTTTTTTCATAATATATAATTTTAAACTTAATATTATTATTTAATTAATATAATTAATTTAAATAAAATAATTATTAGGAATATATTATGAAAAGAACTCAAAAAAATCTATTATCCTCTATTACACTTCTCTCTTTTGTACTTCTTGTTACAGGTTGTGCACCTAAAAATTCTGATGGAACATACAGAAGTGTTTATAGCTACCATCCATACAATCACTATAACCATTCAAATTACCAAAGAGTATCTACTCAAAGGTTTAATCATAGAATACCAAACAGATTGGCAAACAACATTGAAAGTGTAGCAAAGTCACTACTTGGAGTTGACTACCAATATGGTGCAACTGGACCTAACCATTATGACTGCTCTGGTTTTACCAAATATGTCTTTTCAAAACAGGGTATCAACCTACCTCGTATCTCTCGTGATCAAGCAAAAGTTGGACAATTTATTAGAGCTAACCAACTACAAAAAGGAGATTTAATATTTTTTGATTCAAAAAAATCATCAGCTGTAAGTCATGTAGGTATATATTTGGGAGATGGTGCTTTTATTCATGCTAGTTCCACTAAAGATAAAGTTGTAATTTCAAATTTACATTCTAACTACTATTCAAAACATTTTAAGTGGGGAAGACGAGTAAGAAGTGTTAATTATGTTATGAGATAGGGAAGAGACCTCTATCTCTACCCTTTTTTACAACTACTAAAAGTCGTAAGTCACACCAATACTTACAGCATCTAAATCTGGAGAACCACTCTTGTAGTACAATCTTTCATAATCAGCAAAAACACCAAAGCCTTTCTCTTGGTCAGCTTCTCCATCAAACTCACGGTCATATTTTGCATCTTTTTTCTTATCATCTGACAAATCATACTCAACACCTGCACCAAATGCCAACCCTTCAACACTACTTCTTCTTAATGTTCCTGAAGTTGTTGTCTTTGCAACTCCTACAAGTCCATAAGTATTTAAAGCATTAGTGATAGGGTACATTGGTTTAATAAATCCACCAATATGTTTAATCTCTGCACCATCAGAACTAATAGGAGTAATCATTGCTCTGGTCTCAATACCTATATATTGATTAAAATCATAACCTACTCGTCCCATAATACCACCTGAAGTATCGGTACCATCACACCCTACTGGTCCATTAAGACAACGGCTATCGTATCGTCCTGCTACAAGTCCAACTCCAACATAAAAAGGTGAAACATCAGCAACAGGAGTAACAATTGGGGCTACAACTGGCTCTTTAGGAATAGTTACTGGAACAACTTCTGCTGCTTTAATATCTTCCTCTTCGTAAGGGGTTACAGGAATAATATCTCCACCAGCCATCATAAAATTTGTAGTTACTATTAATGTAACAATTGACAATTTAACTCTTTTCATATCTCTTTCCTATGTATAATATAACTATATATTAACATAAGAAGTTTATATTCTTATTTAAAACTTAAATAAATAAGTAATATTTTTAATAAAGAGAATATTAAACAACAAAACTATGAAATTATATTTATCTCTACCAGT
>JALSQJ010000213.1 GCA_026985495.1 Campylobacteraceae bacterium | reverse complement strand
TTAAAAGTGTGTGTAACAGCACAACATAGAGAGATGCTTGACCAAGTTTTAGAACTTTTTGAGATTGTTCCTGATTTTGATTTAGATATTATGAAATCAGGTCAAGACCTTTATGACGTTACTGTAAATGTTTTATTAGGGATGAAAGAGGTTTTCCTAAATTTTACCCCAGATATTGTTTTTGTTCATGGAGATACAACTACTACATCAGCAACCTCTTTAGCTGCTTTTTATCAACAGATTAAAGTGGCACATATTGAAGCAGGGCTTAGAACAGGTAATATCTACTCCCCTTGGCCAGAAGAGGCAAATAGACAGATAACAGGGGTTTTAACAAATTATCATTTTGCTCCAACAACTACAAGCCAAGAGAATCTTTTAAGAGAAAATAAAAATATAGAATCTATTCTAGTGACAGGAAATACGGTTATAGATGCACTCTATTTAGCACTAAATAAGATTAAAAATAATACAAAATTAACAGATGATATTATCTCTTTAATTCATAGTGAGATTAATAGCCCCACATTCAATTTAAATAGCTCTAAATTTATTTTGGTTACGGGGCATCGTAGAGAGAATCATGGTGAAGGGTTTATTAATATATGTAAAGCTCTAAAAGAGATTGCTATTAAAAATCAAGATATCCATATTGTCTATCCTGTTCATCTCAATCCTAATGTTCAAAAACCTGTAATGGAACTTTTATCTAATATAAATAATATTCATCTTATCTCTCCTTTACAGTATGAATCGTTTATCTATTTGATGGATAAATCCTATTTTATTATTACAGATAGTGGTGGAGTACAAGAGGAGGCACCCTCGCTAGAGAAGCCTGTACTTGTAATGAGAGATACAACAGAGCGACCAGAGGCATTAGAAGCTGGAACAGTTAAGCTAGTAGGGACAGATAGTGAGCTTATTGTTAAAGAGTCAGAAGAGTTGTTACACAATAAAGAGAAGTATGAGAAGATGTCAAAAGCTCATAACCCTTATGGTGATGGAAAAGCGTGTGAAAAGATAGTAGATTTCTTTTTAAAAAATTAAATAGGTAGGAGTAAGAATGAAAAAAATATGTGTAATAGGTTTAGGGTATATAGGTTTACCAACAGCAGCGTTGTTGGCAAATAAAGGGTACGATGTTCATGGTGTAGATGTCGTAGAAAGTACCGTTGATACAATCAATAGAGGTGAAATTCATATTGTAGAACCAGAGTTAGATACTTTTGTACAAGCAGCAGTAAAGAGTGAAAAATTAAAAGCTTCCTTAACTCCTGTAGAAGCAGATGTATTTATTATTGCTGTACCTACTCCTTTTCATGAAGGTTTTGTCCCTAATATTGATTATGTTGTCTCGGCATCAAGAGCGATTGCTCCTTATGTGAAAGAGGGAAATATAGTTATCTTAGAATCAACTTCACCTGTAGGAACTACCGATAGAGTAGAAGAGGTTCTGCAAGAAGAGGGAGTTGATACCTCAAAACTCTATATTGCTCACTGTCCAGAGCGTGTACTTCCTGGTCAAATTATGCGTGAATTGGTTGAAAATGATAGAATTGTTGGTGGAACAACAAAAGAGGCTACAGAAAAAACAGTTGAATTCTACAGAACATTTGTAGATGGTGAAGTACTCTCAACCGATGCAAAAACAGCAGAGATGGCAAAATTGACAGAGAATTCATTTAGAGATACGAATATCGCTTTTGCCAAT
>JALSQJ010000212.1 GCA_026985495.1 Campylobacteraceae bacterium | reverse complement strand
TAAAGCACTTGGTAAGGGTTTAATTAATATGGGTTTTAAGAGTGTATATGAGCTTAAAGGTGGTATTGAAAATGGTTGGATTAAGCTAGGTAAAAAGACGGTTAAATAGTTCAAAGCCCATAAAAAACAACCCTCTAAAAATATCAAGACCATCAACTCTTATCTTTCTCATTTAACTCTCCCCAGACTATTTATATATGATAGCATCTATTACTTAATTAGGTTATAATATTGAAAAAATAGAGAGTATAAATGTCATTATCTACACTTGGAGTATCGTCTAAAATTTTACAAGCTTTAAAAGAGAGAGGTTACGAGAGTGCAACACCTATTCAAAAAGCTATTATTCCTATTATGTTACAAGGTCATGATATTATGGCTGGAGCTCAAACAGGAACAGGGAAGACAGCAGGTTTTACACTTCCAATACTACATCAACTATCTAAAGAGTTTCAAGAGGGTAAACACCACGTAAGAGCTATTATAGTTGTTCCTACGCGAGAGTTAGCACAACAAGTTTATGAGAGTGTTGAGGCGTATGGTAAATATTTACCTTTAAAGTCTGTGGTACTTTATGGTGGAGCAAATATGACCTATCAGGCTAATCGTCTAAAGAGTGGAGTAGATATTGTTGTTGCTACCTCTGGACGACTTTTAGAGCATATAGAGAAGAGAAATATAGAGTTAGATGCTATACGATATTTAGTACTTGATGAAGCAGATACTATTTTAGATATGGGGTTTGTTCATGAGGTTATGCAGATTATAGAGCTACTACCTAAAAGACGACAAAATGTTTTAGTCTCTGCAACTCTCTCTGGTTCAGTTAAGCGTTTGGCTAAACGTATTTTACGTAAACCTAAGCTTATTGAGGTTGATAGTATGGGAACATCGGCTACTAATGTTAAGTTGGTTGTTCACCCTGTAGAGAAAGAGCGAAAGATGGAACTTCTATCTTTTTTAATTGGTTCAAAAAACTACCAACAAGTTTTAGTGTTTGTTCGTAAAAAAGAGGAGGCTGATGAGGTTACAAAAGAGTTAATACTTAGTGGATTAAAGACATTAGTTATACATGGTGACAAGAGTTCAGGAGTACGAAAACGTGCTTTAGAGACTTTTAAAGAGGGGAGAGTAAGGGTTTTAGTAGCTACCGACATTGTTGCTCGTGGGTTAGATATTCCAAATTTAAAAGTTGTAATAAGTTATGATATACCACATGTTACAGGTGATTTTATACACCGAATAGGGCGAACAGGTAGGGCAGGTCAAAAAGGTTTAGCTATTACTCTTGTTACACCTAAAGAGGAGGTTGCCTTAAAAGATGTAGAACGACTTATGGGTAGAGCTATAGAGAGGGAGGAGATAGAGGGATATACTCCAAAAGCTGAAAAGATAGAGCGTGGGTCAAGAAAGAGTATAGATAAAAAGAGAAAAGTAGATGGGGCTTTTGGTCGTAAAAAAAGTAGCTCTTCATCTACAAAGAAGAAGAGAAAAACTACTAAAAGAGATGGATTTAAACAGTTTTCTAAATCCAAATCATATAGTAAAAGAGGAAAGAGAAGTTAAACTTCTATTATCTTCTATATTTTCTTATAAGTTGGTCAATTTTATCACGTTTAATAATACCTACATGAACCTCTTTGATTAGATTGGTATTATAGTATTCATTAGTTGGCTTATTTTGAGAAAGCATAATTACATTCATATTTGCATGTTGTT
>JALSQJ010000211.1 GCA_026985495.1 Campylobacteraceae bacterium | reverse complement strand
GATATCTTAGAACAGTTTGCTAAACAGACAAGTCAAGCAAACTATCTTAGAGAGGCAGATAAGATTAAGACACTAATCGCACCAACAATTATGGGCGATAAGTTTAAGATGGTACACTTTAAGAAGTAGTTTATCTCATAGCCAAATAAGCATTTGGTTTAACAACTCTTCTTGCCCATAAAAATCTTTTTTTGTAAAATGGTTTCTCATTAATATTAAAGATAACAATTTTTTTTGCCCCAGAACTTGCATGAATAAAGTTACCATTACCAAGGTATATACCTACATGAGTAACTTTTCCTGTTCTTTTTTTATGGGTGTCAAAAAACATTAAGTCACCTTTTCTTAATTGGTTAAAGGTAATATATTGCCCTACACGAGCTTGGTCACGAGATACTCTTGGAATTCTAATTCCAGCATCTCTATAGATTTTTTGTGTAAATCCTGAGCAGTCATATGTTCTAGGTCCAGTTGCACCCCAAACATATTTTTTACCTAAAAGTTTTTTTGCATCCCACTCAATTTTGTTGAGTATTCTTGCAATATCTCTTTGGTATGGTACAGGTGCATGTGCATGTCGTACTATAGGTGGTGGAGTTCTAACATAATCTCTTTGTCTGTATGTTCGGTTTGGGTAGTATGATACTGTTCTATTTTGAACATAATCTCTTACTATAGGTTCTGGCATAGGATAAGTTCTTGCCATAGGAAGCTCTTCTATGGAAACTTTAACACTCTGTTTCTCTGGTTCTACCGTTTTATTTGAACACGCTGTAAAGAGTGTTATTGAGGCTAAAAGTAGTAAGTTTGTCATTGTGAAAGTTTTCATAAGTTTGCTCCTTTTTTTGTTTTTTTATTTGTTGTTCTTATGTTTATGTTAAGAGTATAGCACTCTATTTGTGTTCTAATTGTGGTATTTTTTGTAATTTTTAGGATTTTTATAAATTTTAAGATGCCTATATTAAGGGATGTTAGATGCTATTTACGATTAAATAATTATTGTTATAATCTATGTTATTTATTAATATAATATAAAATTATGATATTAAAATAGTTTTGAGTTATAATTTTAATTAGGAGGAATAAACTTTTTTAGTTAAAATACTTTCAATAAGTTAAGGAATAAAAATAATGAATGAAATTATCTGTCCAAATTGTAAAACAGCGTTTAAAGTAGATGAAGCAGGATTTGCTGATATTCTTAAACAGGTTCATGACCGTGAGTTTGAGAAAGAGCTAAAAAAGAGATTGGCATTTGCTAACAAAGAGAAAGATAATGCAATTAAATTAGCAGAAGCCAACATTAAAAACTTATTGCAAGAGGAACTTGCACAAAAAGATAGACAATTAGCAGAACTAAAAGCTAAAAGTGATGCAGAACTTGCAGAAAAACTTGCACAAAAAGAGAGAGATATCTCTGAAATGGAAGCTAAAATTCAGAATGCTCAAATGGAGAAAAAGCTTGAAATTTTAGAAGCGACTAAAAAGTTAGAAAAAGAGCGAGATGACCTTACTCATGAACTTAAAATGAAAGAGAGTGAAAAAGAGTTGCTTGAGAAGTCTATTAAAGAGCAGTTTGCAACTCAACTAGTGGTGAAAGATGAGACCATTAGAATGAGAGAAGATGAGATTGAGCGTTTGAAAAACTTTAAACAGAAACTCTCTACTAAAATGGTGGGTGAGACATTAGAACAGCATTGTGAGATTGAGTTTGATAAGTTGCGTGCTACAGGTTTTCAATCTGCTTATTTTGAAAAAGATAACGATGCTAGTGGAGGAACTAAGGGCGACTATATCTATAGAGAGAGTGATGAAGAGGGCAATGAGATAATCTCTATTATGTTTGAGATGAAGAATGAGAGTGACCAGACAGCTACTAAAAAGAGAAATGAGGATTTTTTTGCAAAGCTAGATAAAGACCGTAAAGCAAAAGGGTGTGAGTATGCTATTTTGGTCTCTCTGCTAGAATCCGATAATGAGCTATATAATACAGGAATTGTAGATGTCTCTCATAAGTTTGAGAAGATGTATGTAATTCGTCCTCAATTTTTTATTCCTATTATTACACTTCTTAGAAATGCAGCAATGAACTCTATGGAATATAAAGCTCAACTCAATATAATTCGAAATCAGAACATAGATATTACTAATTTTGAAGAGAAGATAGAGAAGTTTAAAACAGGGTTTGCTAGAAATTATCAATTGGCTAGTAAACAATTTAATAAAGCTATTGATGAGATAGATAAGAGCATTACTCATCTACAAAAAGTTAAAGATGAACTGTTGTCTTCAGATAGAAATTTACGATTAGCAAATGATAAAGCGAATGATTTAACTATTAAAAAGCTGATACGAGGTAATCCAACCATGAAAGAGATGTTTGAAAAAGAGGAGTAAACATGAGTATGTCACAAGAGAAGAGAGCTACTGTAGTTGCAACAGTTGTCGCGACCACATTAACTTTTGTTAAGTTTTTTATAGGAGTAGCCTCTGGTTCTGTAGCTGTTTTAGCATCAGCTATTGACTCACTACTTGATACCTTAATCTCTATCTTTAACTTTTTTGCCATTAAGAAGTCAGAAGAGGAGGCAGATGAAAACTTTCAATATGGAAAAGGGAAAGTTCAAGCAATAGCAGCTGTTATTGAGGGGACTATTATTACTATATCAGGGCTCTATATTATCTATGAAGCAATTCAAAAAGCACTACATAGTAATGAAACATCACTCTTAACCCCTGCTATTACGGTTATGGTTATCTCTATAGTTGTTACATTCCTATTGGTTCAATATCTTTTAAAAGTAGCAAAAGAGACAAATAACTTGGTTATAAAGTCCGATGCTTTGCACTACCAAACCGACCTCTGGTCAAATGGAGTTATTTTATTGGCATTGGGTATTGTCTATTTAACAGGTTGGGATATTGTTGATGCTCTTTTTGGTTTGGGAATAGGAGTTTATATTATCTACTCTGCATATGAGATAATAGAAGAGGGAGTTTTTATTCTACTTGATAGAGCTATAGAGCGTGAGACAGTAGAGAAGATTGAGGAGATTATTAGTAGTCATCAAGAGGTGAATGGGTATCATTGGCTAAAGACACGAACTGATGGAACTACCAATTTTATAGAGTTTCATTTGGTATTACGTCCAAAACTATACCTTATAGAGGCACACAGAATTTCAGATGAGATAGAGGAGAAGATAATGAAACTTGACTCTAAAAAACGTTGGGTTATTACCCCTCACTATGACCCATATGATGACTCTGAGATTAACAACTGTTACGCCTCTGGTAAAGATTTTTGTCATAAATCATGATTTATCTTCTTTCACCTTTAATAAAAGAGGGAACCTACTCTCTGCCTATGATTAACTTTTTGCTAGTTGCTTCATCTATTGACTTTTCAGATTGTGACACTCTAATTTTTACCTCCAAACAGGCTGTTGTATCTGCTGATAAGATAGATAAACGTTGGAAAAAGTTCCCTTGCATCGCTATCGGTAGTGCAACTAAGAGTAAGATAGAAGAGCTGGGGGGAGAGGTTATATACTCTCCAAAGAAGTTTTATGGAGAGGCTTTAGCAGAAGATATTAAGAGTCTCTTTTCAGATAAGAGACTGCTCTATCTTCGACCTAAAGAGGTCTCTTTTGATAGCAGAGCTTACTTGGCAAAGAGTGGTATAAAATTAGAAGAGCAGATTATCTATGAAACCTCTTGTGTTAAATATGCTTTAAAAGATAAACCAAAAGAGAATTCTATTATCATCTTTACCTCTCCCTCTACTATTAAATGTTTTTTTAAAAATTTTGAGTGGCATGAGAGTTACATGGCTGTTCTTATTGGTCATGCGACAAAAGAGCATCTACCTTACTATTGTAATTATGTAGTGGCAGATGAACCTTTGATTGATGCTTGTGTAGAAAAGGCTAGGGAATTAATAACCTGAGTTCGATGGTATTAATATAAAAACCCAAATAACCAAAGTGGAATTTTTTTACTATTTTCAGTGGAATCAGTATCCTGAACTACAAAAGAATTTTCCATATCTTTTATCTGTTTGAACCCCTTTTTTTTTCCACCTATCTCAAATGTATATCTGTTGTTAACAATAAAATCTCCATTTTTAGTGGTAGTTATATTATGCTGTTCTTTGAGTTGATTTGCAAAAAAACTCTCTCGTATTGTTCCTATTTCAGGATTTTCACAAAGAGCATAAGATAGATTGGTATTGTTTAGATAGAGCTTTTCTGGTTTACTAAGAGAGGTTAATCCTTTTTTATTATCAACCACAACAGTAAGTAAATCCCCTTTTTCTAAATAATCTAAATAGGCATAGAGAGTATTACGACTTACTTCAATATTTGCCGATACTTTTGTTATATTTAACTCAAATGGTTTACTGTAACAGATAACATTTAGTAGCTTTTTTAGCTTGTTTGCAAAATTTGGTTTTATAGCCCCTAGCATTACTAAATCTACATCTATGGTTAAATTGACAACAGCTGTTAATTGTTTGAGATAGTTGTTTCTATCTGAAAAGTAGAAAGGGTAGTATCCATATTTCAGATACTCATTAAAATACTCTAATGGTATAAACTCTTCACTTAACTTATCTACTATTTCAATGCTATTGATTGTTATCTCCTCCAATGAAAAAGAGGGTAATCTCTTATCTAATCTTAGTTCTAAAAACTCTCTGTAGGAGAGTCCATTCATGTGATAAAGAACAGCTCTTCTACTTAGGTCGGCTTGTGAGTTATAGATTGAGGTAGCAGATGAGCCTGTAAAGATAACTGTAATTTTAGGGTAGAAGTCATAGATGGCTTTTAAGTCTAAGGCAAAATTTTTATATTTATGAATTTCATCAATAAGCAGATACTCTCCACCTATTTTAGCAAACTCTTCGGCTAGTTCATAAAGTTTTATATCTATATTAGTAGGATAGTCATAAGAGAAATAGAGTGATTTATGGGGAGGATATAGCTCTTTTAATTCTTTAAGGTGTTGGAGTAGAAAAGTGGTCTTTCCTACACCTCTTGAACCGACTATAGCTATCATTTTAGAGGAGAAATCAACACGTTTAAAAAAGTATCGTTTGTAGCTGGTGTTTAATGACTTAAGTATTTTTTTCTCTAGCTTTCTTATATTAGTAAGCATATATATCCTATTTTGTTAATTAGTAATTAACAATTTTACCATAAAGTTTATAAAATATTAGTTTTAGTGAAACTTTTTATCTCTTCTTGTAATAAAAAAGCAAAAGATTTAGAAAAAATATAAAAAAGTAGTAACATTCCTTAAAAAAAGTGATATAATTTTTTATCCTGAATAGTTCGACTACTGTTATTTTGTGGTCCAACATTATCTTTTGAGGGACATGTAGTCTGTTGGTGTGTGGGTGTCGTCGTTTGAGCTAAGCTTAGTCTAGCGAGAAGATGCCCCCTAAAGACAGCTCTCTCCTTCACCGTTGGCTTTTTAGGGCCGACCTTTTACAGAACGGCTGTTTGGGTTTAACCTCATTTTGAGGTTAGCTTCTATTTTTAATTTTCCGAATTTCTTTCAAATAATCATTAGTGTATAATGTCATCAATATTTTATTGTTGGAGATTGTTGTAGTGAATGTATTAGTTATTGGTGCTGGTGGACGAGAGTACTCTATTGGAATGGCACTTAGAAAAGATGAACAGGTAGAGAAGTTATATTTTGCTCCAGGAAATGGTGCAACTGATGAGTTGGGTGAGAATTTAGATATTTCAGATTTTAATGAATTGGCAGATTTTTGTGAAGCGAATGATGTAGAGCTTACTATTGTAGGACCAGAAGCTCCTTTGGTAGCTGGAATTGTTGACCTTTTTGAAGAGAGAGGGTTGAAAATTTTTGGACCTTCGGCTAAGGCTGCTCAACTTGAGGGGTCTAAAATATTTATGAAGAACTTTTTAGCACGTCATAATGTTCCTACAGCCAAGTACATTGAGACAGACTCTATTGAAGAGGCGTATAAGTTTATTATGTCCCTTGAAGCTCCTATTGTGGTTAAGGCAGATGGACTTTGTGGTGGTAAAGGGGTAATTATTGCACAAAATCATAACGAAGCAAAAAAAGCAGCAGGTGAGATGCTCTCTGGAGACTCTTTTGGAGATGCAGGTAAATCAATTGTTATAGAGGAGTTTTTAGATGGGTATGAACTCTCTGTGTTTGCTCTTTGTGATGGTGAAGATTATGTAGTTTTACCTGCTGCACAAGACCATAAGCGTCTATTAAATGGTGATAAAGGACCAAATACAGGTGGAATGGGTGCGTATGCTCCAACACCTTTGGTTAATGATGAGATATATAAAAAACTTGATGAACGAGTAATTGTGCCTACTTTAGAGGGAATGAAAGCAGAGGGAATGCCATTTAAAGGAGTGCTTTTTATTGGTGTTATGGTGGTTGATAATGAGCCTATGGTTCTTGAATATAATGTAAGGTTTGGTGACCCAGAGTGTGAAGAGCTTATGCCGTTGATTAAATCTTCAGTTTTAGATTTGTTCTATAAGGGTGCAACCAATAACCTTAAAAATCTAAAAATTGAGTTTCATAATAAGTTTGCAGTAGGGGTAGTGATGGCTTCTAAAGATTACCCATATAAAAGCTCTGCTCCTGCTGAAATCATTGTAGATGATATTGTTCACGATGAAATCTTTGCAGAACATGCACACATCTCTTACGCTGGGGTTACTCGTGATGAAGATGGAAAGCTCTATGCTACAGGTGGTAGGGTTTTGGTTTGCGTAGGAGTAGGAGAGAGCATAAAAGAGGCACAACAACGAGCATATATGTTGGTGGGTCAAGTTCACTTTGCAGGGAAACAGTGCCGTACTGATATTGCCTATCAAGTCTTAGGTCAATAGAGATAGAGTTCATAATTTTGGAGATGAATGCGTAGTTTTTTAATTTTATTTTTTCTTTCTACCATCCTTTTTAGTAAAGAGATGATTGAAGTTTTTTCTAAACATGTAGAATCGACAAAAGATTTCTTTACTGCAACAGGAGATGTAGTTCTGTTGTATGATAATGCATTGATAAAATCTGAACAAGCAACTTATGATAAAAATTCATCATTATTAACTCTCTCTGGTGGCGTTGAGATGATTAAAGAGGATGCAAATAAAATCTATTCAGATGGTTTAGAGATTAATACAACCAATAAAAGTATCAAATTTAAAAAACTTCTTTTGACAACTCAAGATGATCTATGGATAGATGCACATGGCGCAGAAAAAGAGAGAGAGAATTATAAAATTTTGAACAGTAGGCTCTCTTCTTGTAACACTAAAGATCCTGAATGGACAATTGATTTTGCAGAGGCACAATATCATAAAGCTGAAAACTATATAGAACTTAATGGTGCAAAATTAACTTTTTTTGATACACCTATTTTCTATTTTCCTTATCTTGCTTTCCCTACAATTAATGAACGAACAACGGGGTTTCTTTTTCCTATTTTTAAGTTTTCTTCAGATGAAGGTATGGCATATCAGCAACCATTTTTCTATGCACCTATGGAAAATCTTGATATAGAATTTAACCCTCAAATTCGTACAAATAGGGGGTTTGGAGGACACATTACTACTAGATTTATAGACTCAAAAAGTTCTAATGGGCAGTTACGTTTTGGTTATTTTAAAAATTTTGAATCTTATGCTAATAAAAAT
>JALSQJ010000210.1 GCA_026985495.1 Campylobacteraceae bacterium | reverse complement strand
TGTGCCAAAGTAGTAGCTACTTTAGAGGTTTAAGATGTTTGACTTAAGCCAACCTATCCCCACAGAGGTCATTGTGGGGTCGATTATTTTTATATTTGGGCTTGTGGGTGTTGGGCTTTTAGTAGTTCGGTATTATAAGAATAGGCTTTGAGGGGTTTTTTTCATCTTATCGTAACATCAGTTAAAACTTATTATAATTTTTATTATGACAATAATAAAACTTACGTTTATTATCTCTTTTCTTTCTCTACTCAATGCAAAAGATGATATTAGCTTATTTGATGAGTATCATAATCGTTTATGTAAGGTGCTGGTTAATACGTCGAACAGTATAGATGATTATTTTATAGAAGATGATAATAATTCATTATCAAGTACAACCTATGCAGAATTTTCAACTTCTTTTGCCAAAGAGAGCTATTTGGATAGGGAAAAAGATGTACGTTTTCGTTTAAGAGTGAACTTACCTAAAATTCAAAAAAAATTACGTCTGGTATTTGAGGATGAAAACTCAGATAATCTTTTATATGATGGTACAGCACTAAATAATCAAGACTTACAAGATAAACGCTATTATTTACGTTTAGAATATTTTACCTATCTAAAAGAGACTTTTCATCTTCAGCTTGGAGGAGGTGTGCGTTTTCGTAAGCGTAATTTAGTCCCTTATTTAAATATTAATGCCAAGTATGAACTCTATAATGCAAATAAACATCGTTCTCAATTACTAAATAGATTTCGCTATTATAGTGATGGTGAAATTGAAAATAATTTTGAGTTTAACTCTTTATATACATTTTTCGATAACTTCTATTTAACTTTTAATAATAATCTATATCATAGTACGAACAATACGTTCTTAACACTTTTTGATGACTTCTCTTTTGTCTATTTTTTCAATGAAAAGCAACAAGTAAATTTTGGTTTAGGTATATCCTCTAATCTTCAAAGATTTGAAAAATCTAATGTTAATTATTACTATTTACACTCATCTTACAGAGATATTTTTTATAAAGATTGGGTTTATTATGAACTTTCACCCTCTATATTAAAGAGGAGTATAAATGACTTTAAAACTTCATATCGTTTTTTAATTAATTTTGGGATTTACTTCAAAAGTGAATAATTTTTTTATACTATCTTAAATGTTTTATGTTATAATTATTTTAACTATAAATAATCAAAAAGGTTTTATTATGTTTTCATCTTTATTTTTAACAAAAAATCAAAAAATGGTAAGAAAATGGACAAAAGAGCATGAAAAGATAGTTGTTTTAGTTCATAATGTTATTGCAGAATATTCTAAAAATAATCATAAAAAAGCGAAAAAGATATTAATAAACCTAAATAATATAGTTATTGACCATATTACAGATGAGAATATTGAATTTTATCGGCTTATCAAAGATGGAAATAGACTCTCTTATGAAAATCAAAAAAATACAGAAGAGTTTTTAGAAACCTTTAAAGATACAAAACAGACGCTTATGGTATTTTTAACAAAATATACACGCAAATCAGTAGAGTTAGATGATGAATTTTTTGAAACATTAACAACTTTGGCTGATATTTTGATGGAGAGAATAAAATATGAAGAGAGTAAGTTATATTCATCTTTAGATATCTCAAGAGAGGAAGAGCGAATAGAGCGTTTAAAACGCCAGATATAAATATTTGATTAGCTTCATCGTAAAAAACTATTCACTTTCTTAAATATCGTAATTAAATTTATATTATTAATTAATAACCTTACTTCCTAGCTTCCTCTATATATAAAAAAAAATTAATATTTATATCAATTAAATATATTTTGAATTAATCTTATATAGTGCTATAATTACAAAAACTAATAAAGGTTATAATTATGAGTAATAGATTACCTTGGTGGGTAGGAGGGATTTTAATGGCAGCTCTTCTACTTCTTACATTTTCAATTTTTGGGGCAAATCGTCCTATTGGTTCTTCAACCTATGTTCCATATTTTGCAGGGGTACTTTTTGATTTAGATGTAGAAAAGTACTCTTATCTAAAAGAGGTTAAAAATGCTGGTGCATGGGAAGGGGTAATGCTTTTTGGTGCTTTGATTGGTGGTTTTGTTACCTCTGTATTTATTACAAAAAGTTTTCGCTTATCTCTTGTACCAACTGCTTGGAAAAAATATAAAAATAACTCTGTTTTATCTCGTATTTTATGGAGTTTTCTATCAGGTTTCATTATGGTAATTGGAGCAAGATTAGCAGGTGGTTGTACTAGTGGACACTTTATGTCAGGAATGAGTCAACTTGCCATCTCTTCAATGATTTTTGGTGCAGTAGTAATGGTTGCACTTCTTATAACAGGAAAATATTTTTACAATACTAAAGGGGATAACTAATATGAATATTTATGATATATTTGTTGAAAAAACAACTGCAATGGTTGAGACTATTGCCTCTCAAGGTCATGGCTCTTTAGCATTGATTTTTCTTATAGGTGTTATATTTGGAGGAATTATTCAATATACTCGTGTTGATAAATTTGAGAAGATAGCAGGTTTTGCTATGCTTAAAGATACGATTGTTCCTAAAATGCTATTTTTAGCTATAGGAGTTACAAGTATTGGTCTCTATTTTATGATAGATGCTGGTTGGGCTCACTATCATATTAAGCCTATTACACTCTCTGGACTTATTATTGGTGGTATTCTATTTGGTATCTCTATGGCAATTTTGGGTAAATGTCCAGGTACAGGTCCTATCTCTATTGCAGAGGGGAGAATAGATGTACTTATTGGAGCAATTGGTGGACTTTTTGGTGGATTAGTATTTACACTCTATTATGATGATATTTTTAAACCACTAATGGGTGACTCACTAGGTAAATTAAAACTTACAGATTTTTTTCAAGGTCATGAAGATTTAGTTGTTCTAATATTTGGTATTGCTATTACAATTATTGCTATTGCTATTCCAAAAGTCGAACTTTTTGATGAGGCTGACCTATCTCAACTTCCTGACGATAATCGACCTGACAAAAAATAGATAAGAGAGTCTCCTTAATAATTTATATGAAAAATAGCATAATATTAATATCTCTACTTGTAGGTAGTAATTCTCTTCTTTATGGAGATATACCTTCAAGTAAACAAAAATCTAAAATACAGTGTAATATGACTGTTAAATATATTAAACGACCTAAAAATGTTGATAGTTTAAGTCAACTATTAACAGATGGTATGTTTTATGGTAGATTTCGTACCAATAACTCTATATATGAAAAAATAGATAAAAGTGGTGATTCCATAAATCTAGGAGGAAGCCTACTCTATAAAAGTGCTAGATATAAACATCTCTCTTTTACATCTTCAATCTATTTTAATAACAATAAAAAAGATACTATTTTAACCTCTGCACAGAGTTATATAGCTTATACTAAAAGTAGAGTAAAAGTAAAATTAGGTCGTTTTTTAATTGAGACATTACTTGCAAAATCTCACGATACAGGAATGATTCCAAATGCTTTTGAAGGTGCTTATCTAAAAAGTAGTATTATCTCTAAAAACAAGATTCAACTTGCATATTTAACAAAACAGAAACTAAATAGTCATGATAAGTTTCATCACCTTTTGGCTTTTGATGAGAATGATGATGGAGCTATGCATAGAGGGATTACTTTAGAAAAATTAAATGAAAAAAATATTAAAGATAGATTGATTATTTTTGAAATTGAAAATAGAAATATTAAAAATTTAAATCTTTTACTAAATTATACTTCTGTTCCTAAACTTCTCTCTTTGCTCTCTATTGAGGGTAAAATAAAGTTTAAAAACAGAAGTGGTCTTCTTATTAAACCTGCTATTCGATATACTCATCAGTTTGATAATGGAGCAGGAGAGATTGGAGGAGCAAATTTAAGAGATGACACACGAGGTTACAATAACCCTAATAGCCTTACCTCTTCTATACTTCTCTCAAGAGTAGATTTTCAATATAAATCTGCTAGTTTACGTCTAGCCTACTCAAAAGTAGCAGACAAAGGAGATATAGTTGCTCCTTGGCAATCAGCCCCAACTATTGGATATACCTCTGCAATGTCTCAAAAAAATTGGTATGCAAATAGCTCAACAGTTATGATTCGTGGTGATTATAGTTTCTCTTCAGATACACCTCTAAATGGTATGCATATTGTTGGTCGTTATGCTATTGAAAATTTTGATGATAATAAGCCATCTCAATCTTCTGATAAGAATTTATATACACTAGATTTTATTAAACGCTTTAAATCAAATCCTAATTTAATGGTAAAGTTAAGAACAAAATTTGAAAGAGAGAGATATAGAATTCAAAATAGTGACAAGAGTTATAAAAAGAGTCCATACTCAAATGAGGTTAGATTAGAGATAAATTATCTCTTCTAACCTTTTTATGAAAGATACTAATTTAGAGGAATTTTAATTCTTTGCCCTACAATAAGTTGCAATGATGGAGGGATAATTTCTCTATTTGCTTTATAGATTTTGTAGTAGAGACGATTGTTATTGTAGTAGTATTGAGCGTAGGTTGAGAGCGACTCATTGTTTTGTACTTGAATAATTACTGCATCATCTGTTCTTGAAATCTCTTTAATTGGTCGTTTAATTCGTGTAGAATTTTTTGATTTAGGTCGCATTTTTTGAATAGAAGTTTTAATATTTGCCATTTTTTTAGGACTCTTTTTTAACTTTTTGTCTTTAAGTTTTTCAATGACACTCTTTAGCTCTTTAATGGTCTCACTATCTGCTTGTTGTTTAAGTTTTAGAGCAGTTAGTTCGGTTAAAATATCTTGTAGTTGATCTTTAATGTTCTCTTTTTTGGTATTGTCTTCTAAATCTTTTTCCTCTAACTGTTGACTACTAGGAAGTTTACTAAGAACTGCCTCTTGAGGTTTTTTTGCACAACTCATCTCTTTTTTAAGTGTGTTGTCACTGCAACCAACAATATTACTAGTATCTTTTTGAAAAAGCTCTGATTTCGCTGATTCATCTACTAGTTTAATCTCTAACTCATCTGCCATAATAGGTGAGATTAAGAGAAGTAAGAGGCTTCCTACTGCTAATGTTTTTTTCTCCATAACATATCCTTTTGTAATCTATATTAGTAGTATTGCATAATTTTAGTTAAAGAAAGGGAAAAGGTTGCTAATAACCTGAGTAGTAATATAGCTCTTTTAGAGAGCTTTGCTCTGTTTTTTAGCGTATCCAGCCCATTAAAACTTCATTTATCCATAAAAGAATAGATGTCATAGCAATAAGAGAAAAAGTAAGTAAAACTATTTTTTTAACTTTTAGTATATTTAAAAACTTCTTAAATCCAACACCTCTAATGGTTAGAGTAAAAAAGATAAATCCTCCAATACTTCCAGAAAGAGCTAATCCCATTGCTCCCATAAATTTCATAAGTATAAATGAAATAGTAACATTGATGAGTAGGGTAATGGTTGCAATTTTAGCTGCTTTTGTATGCTCTTTGTTTGCATAGAGGAACAAAGAGAAGAGTTTTGCTAATCCGTAAGGGATAAGCCCTAGCATATACATACTTAGTACATCTGCTGTATCTTTTGTCATGGTTGGGGTAAAGTTTCCTCTTTCAAATAGAAGCCAAACAATAGGTTCAGATAAGATTATCCCCATTAGTGTCGCTACTCCAAGAAGGGCTAATAGAATCCAAAATACACGATTTAGATGTTGATATGCTAATGTCTCATTACCATGTTTTAGAGCTTTTGAAATGGCAGGAAAAAGTGCCATAGATGCAGCAATAGCAATGATAGCAAGAGGTAATTGAAATACACGATTTGCATAGAATAGATATGATATAGAGCCTGAAATAAGGAAAGATGCTAACACTGTATCTATGAAAGATGAGAGTTGAGGCATTGAATTTCCCCATACTGATGGAAAGAAAAGATGGTTAAAAAGCTTTTTCTCCTCTTTTAAATCTTTCTGTTTACTCTCTTTGTCTCTATATTTCCAACCACCTATTAAAATACGATGCATATTGAGTTTTTTAATGGCAATAATATGAGCTATTACTTGCAGTAATCCACCAATTAGAACAGCAATAGATAGTGCAAATATAATTGTTTTAGGTTCATTACCCATATATATTATGAGAGCTGAAATCATAGAGATATTTAGAAGAGCAGTAGAGAGTGCAGTTGTTGCAAAATGTTCTCTATATTGCAATAGGGTTGCTAAAAAAGTAACAATAAAGACAAAATCTAAATACCAAAAGTTTATGGCAGTCAAGGGTGCAGAAGAGGCTATCTTCTCATCACTCCAACCAACAGCAATGGCTTTTGTAAGAAGTTCAGGAAAGATAGTTACAAAGATAGACATCAATACCAAAACAAGCATAAAACGTAAGAAAATAGCTGTAGCAAAGACCCCTTTTTGTTTAGAGGCAATAAATGAAGGCATAAATGCTTGGGTAAATGCACCCTCTGCAAAGATACGTCTAAAAAGATTTGGAAGTTTAAAAACGACAAAGAAAATATCTGAATACCCCGAAGCTCCAAGAGCAGATGCCATGAGAACATCACGCCCTAGACCTGTTACACGTGAGAATAGAATACCAAAGCTGTTGGTAAAGATAGATTTTAGTTTCATAAAGCTCTTTTTTAGGTGTAATTTTATCTAAAAAATGATTATTTAGCTATAATAAACTATAGAAATAAAGCACCTATTGATTTTGGTGCTGTTTTTAAAAAGTTTAGAAAATAATTTAGGATGTTTATGATAGTAGGAATAGAGGGAATAGTAGAGAAAAAAGAGCCAACATCTATACATGTAAATCTTAATGGGCTTATTTATGAGGTTAATATCTCTCTTAATACATCAAATGCTATTAAAGAGAGTAGGGTAAAGCTTTTAGTGACACAGATTATTCGAGAAGATGTGAATTTACTCTTTGGATTTATGGATCAAAATGAGAAGAAGATGTTTGATACGCTTATTAAGATAAATGGAGTAGGTCCAAAGGTTGCAATGGCTACCTGTTCTACTTTTGTGCCAGAGACCTTTGCACGAGTGGTAGCCAATAAAGATGTAGGACTACTTAAAAGAGTTCCAGGTATTGGTCCAAAGGCAGCAAGTCGTATTTTAGTTGAGTTAGCAGATTTTATTGTCGATGGTAATGCAGATACTATAGTTGATAATGGTATGTCAGATGCTATTTTAGCGTTAGAGAGCTTAGGGTTTAAAAAAGAGCAGATTAAAAAAGCTCTTAGTGGTGCTATGGGTGATACAGCTTCATTGGTTAAACAGGGTTTAAAGAAGTTACAACGATTATAACGATAAAATGGTATAAACCTGAGTTCGACGGAATATCATAGTCACAAAAGTCTAAAAATAGGTAAGGTTTCCAAAATTAAATTTGTAGGACTAGCCGTAGCTAATTCAAGAATTTTATTTAGGAAAGATTGTCTATTTTTAGGCTTCCCTTCGGGTTTTACGAGGTTTCCCATATGCTTAGACACATTTTTTTGAATTAACCAGTTAGTCCTGCAAAAATGTGACATTGCCTATGAAAAACCTCGTAAAATTGTGACTAGGATATTCCGTCGAACTCAGGTTATAACATTTTATAAGGAAATACTAGATATGAATATTGCAATAATTTTTGGTGGTTCAAGTTATGAACATGAAATCTCTATCGTCTCGGCGATTACACTTAAAAAAGTTT
>JALSQJ010000209.1 GCA_026985495.1 Campylobacteraceae bacterium | reverse complement strand
TCCTGCTGAAGCGACTCCTATGACTTTTGTATTTGGATTAATGGCATTAATTGCTACTCCCATACCTGCAATAAGTCCACCTCCACCAACAGGAATTACAATAGCATCTAAATCTGGCTCATCTTCTAACATCTCTAAAGCAACTGTTCCTTGTCCTGACATCACTTCATCATCTGTAAATGGGTGAACAAACTCTAGTTGTTGCTTCTTTGCATACTCAACAGCATAAGCATAGGCTTCATCATAGTTTGCTCCATGAAGAATGACACTTGCCCCAAACTCTTTAACCCCTTGAATCTTATTGAGTGGTGTTGAGTCTGGCATAATAATAGTAGCTTTAATATTAAAATGTTTAGCAGAGAAGGCAACCCCTTGTGCATGGTTTCCTGCTGAAGCAGCTACAACACCACCTCTTTGCCCATTCTCTATAAGGGTTGCAATCTTATTAAAAGCACCACGAAGTTTAAAAGCTCCTGTTCTTTGGAGGTTCTCTTTTTTTAAATAGACCTTATATCCACTAATCTCACTAAGTATTGGAGCATAAGAGAATGAGGTTCGATGTACCACACTATTAACCCTCTTTTGAGCCTCTTTTATAGAGTTTAAATCTAACATTTATCTTTCCTATGTATTATACTGATAGACCTTTTATAAGAAGTCTAGCCGAAATTATATCGTAAAGGATTAAAGATGGAATGTGAAATGCCAAGAGTAAACTCAAACCGTGAAGAGATGAAAAAATATTTTGAAGAGGTTAAAACTATTGCAGTTTTAGGGTGTTCTCCTGATAATACAAAAGCTAGTAATCATGTAGCAGAGTATTTAAGAGATGTAGGGTACAAGATGATTCCTGTTTACCCAAAGTATGATGAGATTTTAGGTCAAAAGGTCTATAGAAGTTTAGCCGATATTGATGTGCCTGTTGATATGGTTGTAGTCTTTAGAAAACCAGCAGCTCTTGATGCCATTGCTGATGCAGTTATTGAAAGAGGTGATGTAAAGGTCTATTGGACACAGTTAGGACTAATTAATAACAGTGCAGCTGACAAAGTTAAAGCATCAGGAGTTGCTGTTGTTCAAAACTATTGTGCAATGGTTGAGCATAGGGAGATTTTTAAATAATATGCAATAGTTCGTTGAATTCAGGTTCATAAAGATTAAAAATAAAGAGAGTATAATAACCTCATGAAAAAGCTAAAAAAACTACCCATCGGCATACAGACATTTAAAGACATAAGAGATAAAGAACAGAACTATATCTATATCGACAAAACCAAAGAGGCATTGGATTTAATAAAAAATGGTCGTTACTACTTCCTCTCACGCCCTAGAAGATTTGGTAAATCTCTCTTTTTAGATACGCTTCAAGGTATATTTGAGGGTAAAAAAGAGCTATTTGAGGGACTTTATATCTACGATAAATGGGATTGGGAAGATAGATATCCTGTTATTAAGTTTGGCTTCTCTGGCAATAGAAATCTCAAAGAGTTATATAGTGTCATAGAGCATAATATAGACTCAAACAAGGAGCATTTAGAGATTGATTGTAAAAAAGTAGATGATTATGCTGTCTGCTTTGCTAATCTTATAGAGAATGCTTATAAAAAGTACAATAAAAAGGTTGTTGTCCTCATAGATGAGTACGATAAACCAATTCTTGATAACCTAGACCAAATAGAGGTAGCAAAAGCATCAAGAGAGGTTCTAAAGAGACTCTATACACA
>JALSQJ010000208.1 GCA_026985495.1 Campylobacteraceae bacterium | reverse complement strand
TCCACATAAACGAGAAAAACAATTAGCTACTCTTTTAGAACAAGTAAACATTATTGAATTTGGAGAAAAAGAAGCTAAAGCATCAGCCCTTATTCGAGCTAACCTTGAAAATAGAGGTACAACCATTGGAGAGATGGATATTTTAATTGCAGGTTCATCTAAAGCCCATAATTTAACTTTAGTCACACACAATACAAAAGAATTTAAGAAAGTTGAAGGATTGAATTTAAATGATTGGTTTTAACATAGATAAAAGAAAAATAAAAAATGTCTAACCAATTCCCCTGGGACACCCACTCCGACCAACCACACATACTCAAAAAAGCGTTAAAAAAAGAGCTACGCAAAGGTCATGCAGTTGATTATGCTAAACTCATAGCCACGAACCTCATCTATTTTCCTTATCTATTTCTAAAGTTCTATTTTAAATCAAAACTTCATAAGCAACGCATTAAAACGCCTGATTTCTATGGCTTATGTGTTAATTTAGATAAAGGAGAGGAGCAGTTTAGTTTAGTGGAGGAGTTAGGAGTCAAATCACTTCAGATAAGAGTTTTTTTAAATGATATAGACAATATAGATGACTATGTAAATTTCGCAAAAGGGTTTGGAACAGACAAAGCAATACTCATAACAATTATTCAAGATAGAGAACACATAGAAGACCATCAGCTTTTAGCTAGAGATATCAAGATTATATTTGAAAAGTTCAAAGAGATTACCAATGAGTTCATGATAGGCAATGCTATTAATCGGATTAAATGGGGATTTGTTTCAATGGAAGAGTATTTAGCCTTTTATGAGAGAGTTCAAAAGGTACGTGATGAGAACTTTCCTCAAATAAAACTTATAGGTTCTTCTGTCATAGATTTTGAGTATCACTTTACCATTCGTACCCTCTTTAACCACTACCCTATTCACTATGACAAAGTTGCTTCTCTACTCTATGTTGACCGTCGTGGTAGCCCCTACTCTACGCAAATGAAGATATTTGATTTAAAAAACAAGATAGAGTTTTTAGATACCATTGTAAGAAACTCATCTAAATGTGAAAATGCTATTTACATTACAGAGACCAACTACCCACTAAGTGGCACAGCACCTTACGCCCCTACTTCTGAAAAAGAGTGTGTAAGCGAAGAGCTTTATAACAAATATATGTTAGAGTATTTGGAGATTGCACTAAAAAGCCAAAAAGTAGAAAAAGTCTATTGGCATCAGCTAATTGCTCCTGGTTATGGGCTTGTTGATAATAGAGATGGTAAAATACGAAAAACCAAAGCTTTTTATAGCTTTAAAAAGTTACTAAATGAATAAAATACTCATAGAAGTTCCTACATGGCTAGGTGATTGTGTTATGGCAACCCCTGCCATAGAGAACATTATTAAAAAATATCCAAATATAAAAATCACTATCTTTGGTTCATTTGTCTCTACAGCTATTTTTGAAGAGCATCCTAATGTAGAGCATATTGTCTTAGATGAAAGTAAAAAATCCTCTTCTCGTTTAAAGTGGATTTATACTACAGCTAAAGAGCTTGGAGAGTTTGAGGTAGCCCTTACTTTTAGACGTACTCTCTTTTCAAAACTCTTTATTTGGTTTACAAAAGCCAATAAAAAAGGCTACTACAAACGCTACACTAAAGAGGAGGTTCATCTTGTTAAACGATACAATGAGTTTATAGATAGAACCTTTAATATTAAAGAAGCTCCCAAAGATTTAAAAATCTATTTTAAACCTTTTAAGTACAAAAGAGCAACCTTAGGGATAAACCCTGGAGCATCTTACGGAAGTGCTAAACGGTGGTATCCAAAAAAGTTTGCAAAGGTAGCTATTGAATTACATAGAGAATATGATATAGTTATTTTTGGAGGTTCAGCAGAGATTGAAATTGCTAATGACATTGAAAATGAGCTAAAGAGAGAGAGTGTTCAATGTGAAAATTTAGCAGGAGAGACAACCATTAAAGAGCTATGTCAAAAGATAGGAGGATTAGACCTCTTCATCACAGGAGACAGTGGACCGATGCATGTTGCTGCTGCTTTTAAAGTGCCAACAGTTGCTATTTTTGGACCTACTAAAGACCAAGAGACTTCTCAATGGATGAACCCACAAGGGTTTATTGTAAAAAGAGAGATGGAGTGTGCACCTTGTATGAAACGTGTTTGCCCACTTGGTCATCATGAGTGCATGAAACTTATTGAACCTAATGATGTTTTAAATAAAATAAAAGATATAATATCTAAAAATTAAGAGGATTTATGTCACAACCATTTCATATTCATTTACGAAAAAAATTTAATCGAACAGTTCAGAACCTTTTAAAAAAAATTTTTATAAAAGAGGCAAAGAGAGAAGCAATTAAAGCAAATAATATTCAAAATATTCTTATTGTTCGTGTAAACTATAGAATTGGAAATATTATCTTTAATACCCCTTTAATTAATGCTTTAAGTCAGACCTTTCCAGATGCTAAGATAGATATGATGATTGGGGCACCATTTATTGCCCCTCTAATAGAGGGTATGCCAAATATTCGCAAGGTCTATAGCTTTAATAGAGAGCTATTGAAACACCCACTTAAAATCCTCTCTCTCCGTAGGCAAATAAATAGAAATAACTATGATATTATGCTATTTCCTAGTCCACTTTCAACGAGTGATGGATTAATGTCATGGGTACTTAAATCAACTTATAAAATAGGATTTTATGATAAAGATTCATTTAAATCACTGACTCATCAGATTGACCCCTCAAAAGAGATAGTACATGAAGCCTTAAAACCTTTAAAACTTATGGAGCTTTTAGGTATTAAAAATATTCAAAAGTTTGACCAATTTCTAAATATCAATCTTACAAAAGAGGAACGAGAAAACCCTAAATTTCAAAACCCATCTAAAACAATTGGTATCTTTAGAGATGCAAGAGGCAAAAAGAAGATAGAAGATAGCTGGTGGCAAGAGCTTATTGATGAACTAAAAGAGTTAGATAGCTCTTTAAACTTTCTTGATATTCTTGACCCCAATAACCAAAAGCCTCTAAATCAAACTATAGAGTACTACTCTGAAAAAAATTTACGTGCAGTTGCTACTAAAATATCAAATCTTACTGCATTTATCTGTGCCGATACAGGTCCAATGCACCTTGCAAGTTCTACACTTACTCCAACTATTGCTCTTTTTAAATCTACCTCTCCTGCTCTCTATGGAACATTAGGAGAAGATGATTTATCATTAATAATTCAACAAAAAAGAGTAAAAGAGATTGCTCATGAGATTATAGAGCATCTTAACTCAACTCATCATCAATAATTTGACACATAGTATGCCCAAACAAAATATGCATCTCTTGAATTCTTGGGGTATCATCTGAAGGAACAACCAAATTTATATCACAAGCGTAGTTTAGTTTTCCTCCACCTCTTCCAGAGAGTCCTAAGGTTTTTGCTCCCATCTCTTTGGCTAAAAGTAACGCTGATAAAACATTCAAAGAGTTACCAGAGGTAGAGATACCAATGAACAGGTCGCCCTCATTGACCAAAGCTTCTACTTGTCTATCAAATATTCTATCGTAACCATAGTCATTTCCTATGGCAGTCAAAATAGAGGTATCGGTGGTTAATGCAATAGCAGGAAGCCCTCCCCTCTCTATTTTATAACGCCCTACCAACTCTGCTGCAATGTGCTGAGCATCAGCTGCTGAACCACCATTTCCACAAAGTAAAATTTTATTTCCTCTTTTTAGTGTCTCTACAGCTAACATAGAGGCTCTCTCTACAGACTCTTCCATGCTTCCAATAACTGATTCTATAGTCTCCAAATGTAGTCTAAACTCTCTAGCAATAGTTGTTCTCATTATTTTCCTTTATTCGTTCTATTGTTTTAGTAGTGCTTTTCCCCTCAACAAAGTTTACCAATCTCAACTCATCAGCAATATCTTCTCCTACAACCTCTTTGCCCTTATAGTCTCCACCTTTAACTAAAATATGTGGTTTAACAGCTTTAATTAACTCATAAGGTGTGTCATCATAAAACTTTACCACATAGTCAACAGCCTCTAGTGAGGCTAAAATATAGGCTCGATCATCTTCACTATTTATAGGACGACTATCGCCTTTAAGTCGGCGAACACTTGCATCGGAGTTGAGACCCAAAATAAGCACATCACCATAACTCTTAGCTTCTTCTAAATACTTTACGTGACCCACATGTAAAATATCAAAACAGCCATTGGTAAAGACTATCTTTTTATCTCGTTTTTTTAACTCTTCACTCAACATTACTATCTCTTCTAACGATTTAATATGAGAACTAGAGGTTGATTTATTGAGGCTTGACTCATACTCAATTATCTCATTAAGTGTTGCTGTAGCAGAACCAATCTTTCCTACCACAACCCCTGCTGCAAGATTGGCAAACTTAACAGCCTTGTCAATATTGTAACCACATGACAAAGAGAAACCTAAAGAGGCAATAACCGTGTCCCCTGCACCTGTAACATCATATACCTCTCTAGCTACAGTTGGGTGTGTTCGCAATCTATCATCATAGATAGCAATACCATCTTCACTAAGGGTAATGAGTCCTACAGACAAAGAGCATTTACTTTTAAGTTTACTAATAGCTTCTAATAGTGTCTCTTCATCTTTAATCTCTACTTTAGATGCTTCAATAGCCTCCTTTTTGTTAGGGGTAAGAAGATAAGCACCACTATATTTACTATACTCTTCACCTTTTGGGTCAACCAGTACTTTTTTATTTGCTTGATTTGAAATTTCAATTAAAGTTTTAGTTAGCTCATTGGTCAAAACACCTTTTCCATAATCAGAGAGCAGTATTATGTCATAAGAGTCTATATCTCTTTTAAAGCTTTCTACTATTTTAGCTTGTGATACTTCTAAGATATCATCTGTACTCTCTCTGTCATAACGAACCACTTGTTGTTGAGAAGCTATAATTCTACTCTTTTTAGAGGTATTTCTACCTTCTTCTACAACTAAATTCTCTATGTTAACATCAATATCTTCTAACATTTTTTTTAGCTCTTCAGCATTGCTATCATGACCAATTACTGATATAACAGATACTTTTGCCCCTAAAGAAGAGAGATTATTAATGACATTTCCTGCTCCACCTAAAACAGCTGTCTCTCTCTCAATAGCAACTACTTGAACAGGTGCTTCAGGTGAAATACGTTTACACTCCCCCCAAAGGTAGTGGTCTATCATAAGGTCACCAACCACTAAGATATTTGGCTTTTTATTTTTTAGTTCTATCATTTTTTTCCTTAGTAAAGGTCAGATATAGAGGTTGCCCCTACAGCTCTTCATCATACATACGTTTAATCTCTGAAATATAATCTTTAATCCCCTCTTCAAGTTCCCACTGTGGTTCATACCCTAAAAACTCTTTCGAGGTTGAGATGTCAGCTTGAGTATGCATTTGGTAGCCAGTAAATGGATTAGGAAAATACTCTGTTCCATAATTAGTTCCTAGCTCTTTTTGTAAAATATCAGCAATATCTTGAAAACTTCTAGGTTTAGAAGTACCTACATTATAAACACCCGATTTTTTAGCTTCACACGCTTTAATATTGGCTTGAAGTACATCTTTAATATAGACAAAATCTCTTACTATCTTATCACTACCCTCAAAGAGTCTTGGTGCTTTACCTGCTAAGATTTGATGTCCAAACTGAATTACAGTTGAAGAGGTTTTATCTTTAAAAAACTCTCTTGCTCCATATACATTAAAATATTTTAAACCGACTATAGTCATATTAGGGTTCTCTCTAATATACCTATACGCAATCTGATCCATTGCATATTTAGAGAAACCATAAGGGTTTTCAGGAGACTCTTTTCCTACAGTTTGAGGGGACGGCATAGAGCCATAAGTAGCAGCTGAAGAGGCATAAACCAATACAGAGTTGTCTCTTTTAGCTTTCTCCAAAAAGTAGTAAAAAGAGTTTACATTGGTCTGCATAATAATCTCTTGGTCATAAACCCGTGTATCTGAAATAGCTGCTTCATGAAAGATATAGTCAAAACTATAACCATCAAGTTTGGCTAAATCATTTGAAGAGTTTAAATCTCCACAGATAATATCACCACTAAAACCAATAAGGTTTTTGTAGTGTCCAAAACTCTGTAGATTTCCATTTGAGAAAGTTGCTTCGCTTCTAAACTTATCAAAAACAACTATATGAGATTGAGGGAAGTACTCTTGAAAGTAGAAAGCTAAATTAGAGCCAATAAATCCAGCTCCACCTGTAATAAGAATTGTTTTGTTATTAAAGTCTATGTTGTTATATTTCATAGAGCTATTATATCTTTATTTTCCTCTAAAAAAAGTTTACACTCTAAAATAGTTTTAAAAGATAGTGTAGCATTTTTAATTTTACGTTCACCAATAGCAATAGTATGTTTAATATTACTATTGATTGCTAAATCAATATCACTCTGCTTATCTCCAATGAGCCAAGAGTTCTCTAAATCTATCTCATTATTTTTTAAAATCTCATCTACCATACCTGTAGCTGGTTTACGACAACCACACTGCTCTTCTGGGGCATGATGACAGTGCAAAACAGAGACAATCTCAATATTCTCTTCTCTAAACTTTTCTAACATCCAATCAGTTAAATCTAAAAATTGCTCTTGTGTATAGTAACCTCTACCTATACCAGATTGATTGGTAACAACAAAAAGTAGATAACCATTCTCTAAAAAGAGTCGAAGTAGTTCAAAAACACCTTTGGTAAACTCAAACTTCTCTATCTGATAGACATACCCATAGTCAATGTTTATTACCCCATCACGGTCTAAAAAGAGTGCTTTAGTTTTCATGACTCTATGTTAATCTTCATCTGCTGTTTTCATCTCTACAAACTCTTCTAAAAGCTCTTTGGCTTCCTCTTCTTCCATCTCACCTGCTTCAATTTCACTTACAATATCTTTACACTCAGAGTGCATCTCTTGTAGCTCTTGAAGCTCCTCTTTATCAGCAATTGAAGCCATTTTTGCTTTCTCTATAAATGAGAACATCTCATCAATTGCCTCCTCTAAATCTGGAATAATCTCTTGTGCTAAAAAGTTTTTAAGTTTTTCTAAACTTGACATAGGTCTCCCTTAAATTAAATAGTTAGCGTATTTTATCGAAAAGTTATAAATAGGGGGATTACACAAGATAAGTGAAAAATTAAAATGGATAAATTTTAGAGAAAAGAGACTCCCAACAAATAGTTGGGAGAGTATAAAAAGCTCTCTAGTGACACCCACAACCTGTACCACAAGAGCCACCACTTGATGCCTCTGCTGCTTGAGAAGCTCCTGCTCCTGTACTACATGCTGATACACCTGGAGGTGTTGTAGGTTGAACTGCTGAGTTATCTGCCCCACCCTCTGCATTGACTTTATCAATAAATGCCAATAGATTTGATGCTGCTGTATGGTAACGTTTAGCTGTCTCGCTATCTGGATTATGGAACGTAATCGGTTGACCTGTATCTCCACCAACTCTAATTGCTGGTTCTATTGGAACTTGTGCAATAAGCTCTGCATTGTATGCTGATGCTACCTCTTTACTTGTACCCATTCCAAAAATATCAGATTCAGTATCACAAGATGGACAGATAAATCCACTCATATTTTCAACAACACCTGCAATTGGAATATGAAGCTTTTCAAACATATCTAATGAACGTTTACTATCATCAAGACTTACT
>JALSQJ010000207.1 GCA_026985495.1 Campylobacteraceae bacterium | reverse complement strand
AAAACTCTGGTACATAAATACCACCATAACTGGCACTTGGGCTTAAGATAGCCTCTGAAAAATTTACTTTTGGTGCTTTTTGTCCATCATTACCACGTGTCTCTATAAATTGCATATAATATCCTATTAAAAAATTGCAAAATTATAGCAAAAGTTACTTGTTTTTTAAGTACCGTTCAATACCTTCTGCAATTCCTTTTGCTAGTAACTCTTTGTAGTAATTATTCATTAAGTTTTTACCTTCAATTGGATGCGTAATATAACCCGTCTCCACTAAAATTGCTGGCATTTGTGCACCTACTAGCACCCAAAAATTAGCAGGTTTCACTCCTCCATTCTCTATAGAACCAAAATGAGAACGAAGATTTTTAAGCATTTTAGAGATTACATCTAAACCAAGTTTATGAGACTCTACTATTTTTTCTCTACTAATAAGAGATAGGTATTCATTTTTAGTATAAAAATCTTTACCCTCAAACATAACAGCATTCTCTTTTTCTGCAGCATCTTTAGCTCGTTTTGTTTTAGCTGGAGAGAGGTAGTAAACCTCTATACCCTTAAAACTGTTTCGTTGTTTTTTATTTGGTGCTGCATTGGCATGTATAGAGACAAAAATATCTGCCTCTTTTTTATTGGCAAACTCAGTACGTTTAGGAAGTTTAACAAACGAATCACCATCTCGTGTCATGTAAACCTTGTACCCTTTAGCCTCTAACTTTTTCTTGAGTTTTAGAGCAACAGATAGCGTTACTTTTTTCTCTATCTTATCAGAGCAACAACTAGCACCTATATCTTTCCCTCCATGACCAGCATCAATCACAACTTTATATTGCTTCAACGAGCTAGAGTTCCTCTTCTCTCTACTAATTTTTTTAGAACTATCTTTAAAACCAACAACATACCTACCTGCAATAAGAGGGATAATTAACATTTTACCTTTAAACTCATGTTTGTCTAAAGCTTTCTCTTTTGATTGAATAATAACACGAAGTTTACTAGGTGAGTTTTGTGCAATTTTAAAAGATTCTACTGTTCTAAAGGTATGATGAGATATACCTTTACCTTTAGGCAAAATTGCACCATGAATATCATAAACATACTTTGTAATTCCATTTTTCATAGGAATAGAGAAGTATGTAACCCGTTCAATTTTTGAACTAAAATAGAGTCTAAGTTCAGCTTGACGAATTTTACTTTTTTCAAAACTGTTTGCAAAAAGTGTTGTAGATGTTGTAAAAAAAGTAATTAATAGTAGTATTAAATATTTATATTCTGTTTTTTTTAAAATGTTATTCTCCATTCATGAGTTTGTTCATCAGTTCCTTAACGGTAATAATCTCATTTAATCTATAACCATTAGCACCAGTAAAAAATAATCCACTCTCTTTGATTCCATCATAAGCATCGCTAAGTCTATCTGCAATACAGTAACCAACTATTTTAGCCTCTTCTCCACGATTACAAGGAGAAACACAGTTTGATATACACGCTACTTTAGGAGCAGTTCCAGCCTCTATATTAGCATGAAGTTGACTCTTTACACCACGAGCAGGATAACCAACTGGAGATTTAAAGAGTTTAATATCCTCCTCTCCTGCTTCAATAATTATCTCTTTCATCACTTGACTTGCATCACACTCAATAGTACCAATAAATCGTGTACCCATTTGTACAGCATCAGCACCTAAATCTAACATCTTCTGAATATCATCATGATTCCAAACTCCACCTGCTGCAA
>JALSQJ010000206.1 GCA_026985495.1 Campylobacteraceae bacterium | reverse complement strand
ATACTCTTTAATTCTCTATTTTTCTCTTTTTTATAGTTATTAAATTTCGCTTTTACTACAAGTAGTTCTGACTCTAAAATCTTTTTTTCACTCTCATTCCTCTTTTTGTAAACTTTTATATTTTTTAAAATAGTTTTTAGCTTTTTCTCTATTCTCTTTTTGTTAATAGTTTCTGCCTCTTTTTTTTCTATTACAATAGGTTTTATAGTTTGTAAAGTCTCTTTTTTTGAATTTGAACAGGGTGCTTTATTTTTTTGAAAAAAAGGTATGGTGCAACCCTCTTTTTCATTTTTTAAAAAAGTACTCTCTGCTATAGCTATTTCATTTATAAATAGTAATAGAAGTAATTTTTTCATTATTTTGTTCAACTGTTTCCTTTTTAAGTAATTTAGCATAAATAGATAAAATTTATAATAAAAAAAGATTATTAATATTGTAATAAAACATATAATTAATTTTTTTTATGTAGAATATCAAAAAAAATAAGGGTTTATGTCTATGTATATAAAAATAAAAAAAATGGTAGTTATACTATTGTCACTTTCCCCTCTAATGGCAGAAGTAAATTTAGATAGAGGAGTTTATAAAGAAGCAGATGATATGGTTCGTTTTGATAATAAATTAAACAGATTAATTGCAGAGCATAATAATATTGATTTAGATGAAGAGAATACTCCTATTAATGATTTTGAAGAGACAAAAAAAGGTTATAGATTAACAGAGACTATAGATAATAATAGTAGTAAAATAGATGTGAAGTTAAAAGATAGAGTGTTAACAATTGTAATTACAAAAACAGAAAAAAATCTATTAGATATTGATGGAGAGAAGAGTTATGAGATTACCAAGAGTGAATCAAGTTCATCTCTATTTTTGCCAGAAGATGCAGATGAGAATAGTATGAAAAAAGAGTACCAAGATGGTATATTAACAGTTGAATTTTTAAAAAAATAGCAGATAAGGAATTATATGATTAAGAGAATTTTTGCGATAACAGCAATAAGTACAACTACTAGTATGGCACTAGATGAGATGCCTATAGGTGCAAAGCCTGGAGAGTGTTTTACAAAATCTTTTTATCCTCCAAAATATATAAAAACAACAAGAGTGAAGTCAACAAAAAAAGTTTTAATAAATGATGAGAGTGTAAAATATGAGGTTATTCCTACTCAATATAAAATTTACAATAAAAAAGTAAAAGTGAGTGATGGAAAAGAGAAAATTATAGTAACTCCTGCTCAATATAAAACGGTTTATGAACGAGTTTTAGTTAAGCCATCTAAAAAAGTTTGGAGAAAAAGTTTAAATATAAATAGTCCAGAGGCTTTTAAATCTTGTGTAGATTCAGCTCAAAAGAGTGGATTAGATATTCAAAATGCATTGGTAGGAACTTGTTATTATGAACACTATCAACCAGCAACTTACAGAACTGTAACCTCTAAAATTTTGGCTTCTGAAGCGAGTGAACGATTTGAGGTTATACCTGCACAATATAAAAAAAGTTTCAAAAAAATAGTAACTGATAATACGACTATAAAGCTTTTGCCATCTGTAGCTGTCTATAAAAAGGTAAAAGATAAAGTTGCCATTGAACCAGCACGAACAGAGTGGAGAAAAACTATTTGTGAAGATAGAGGGTGTAGTCAATCAGAGGTTATCTGTTTAATAGAAGTTCCTACTACCTATAAAGAGATTACAAAACGAATTGTTTTAGCTCCAGCAGTACAAAAAAAGGTTGTAGTTAAACCTATTGTTAAGAGTATAGAAGTAGAAGAGTTAGTCTCTCCTGCTAGAGTAAAAAGTTTACCAATTGATGCTACTTATAAAACAGTTGCTAAAGAGGAAAAGTTAAATGATGAAAAATATTTTTGGACAGACTCCTCTGCTCAATATGCAAAGACACGCTTAACAACCCAATGTGACAAGATATGTCTTACCAAGACTCCAGCAAAATATCAAAAGATAGCTAAAAGAGTTTTGGTTAAACCTGCAACAACTAAATTGGTTAAGACCCCTGCTGTTTACAAGAATATTCAAGTTAAAAAGCTAATTAAAGAGGCATCATATAAAAAAGTGGTTATTCCTGCTGAGTATATTACTGTTGTAACACAGCGTAAACGTACTAAAGGGTATGCAAAGTGGATACCAGTGGTATGTGAATCAACTATGACTCCAAATATTATTAAGAAGGTTCAACGAGCATTAAAGTTTCAAGGTTTTTACAGTGGTGAGATTAATGGAGTTTGGGATTTAGAATCAAAATCGGCAGCACGAGCTTATCAAAAAGCAAAAGGTTTAGGGGTAACAAGTAAGCTCTCTATTGAGACAATGAAAGCTTTAGAGATATATTAAATCTCTATTGAGCTTTTTTAATATTTTGTAGATGCTCTTGGTAGGAGCTTGTAAAATCATGCAGACCTGTTTTTTTATTTCGCATAAAATATAGATATTCTGTTTTTTTAGGTTCTAGTGTAGCCTTAATAGCTTCTAAAGAGACAGAGCAGACAGGATAGGGTGGCAGCCCACGATTTAGATAGGTATTAAACTTACTTTTATCAGTCTTAATACGTTTTGGTGTCACTTTAATATGAGAATATTTTCCATAGTTGAGTGTACCGTCCATTTGAAGTGCCATATCAATCTTTAGTCTATTGTAAATAACAGATGCAATTGTTGGCATCTCTTGATGGTTAGCTGCCTCTTTTTGAACAATAGAAGCGATAGTGAGTATTTTGTTCCACTCTTGCTTATTGTACTTTTTAAAATATCTTTTAGATAGTTTCTCATACTCTTTTTCACTTTGAGAGATAAGAATTTTCATAACTCTCTCTTCATCTATATCTTTAGGAATATGGTAGGTCTCTGGAACAATTCCAGCCTCTTTATATGGTGAAAATTTATCGTAGTATTGATTAAGTTTAGAGAGGCTTAGTCCATAGTTGTCGGCTAATATCTCTAAGAAGATTACTTTTGTCTCACCAGGAATTAGAGTGACTATATCTATTGCCTCTTTAGCTGAGCTAAGTTTTTTCAAGAAAGCTATACGACTCATTTTTTTACCTCCAATAACAAGTGTACCACTTTTAGGTGCATCAAGTAGATAGGCTAACATGTAGGTATCTAGTGGAGTTAACTTGTAGCCATCTTTTTTAAGATGCTCTACTACTTTAGTAATTGAACCCTTTGGAAGAACAACTGTTTTTGTTGTTTGAATGGTACTAGAGAAGTAAAAGATAAGTGCTGCAACTGCTAAAATAGTCGCTTTTAAAACAGATGATATGATTCTATAAATAATATTAAGAAATTTCATAGACAATTATACTCATTTATTAATTATATCACTTTTAATTTTCTCTGCTAACTGCAAATAGGCAATCTCCATAGAGTGCATCATTGAATCAATATCCTCTTTTGTTGGTATAGTAGTATTAAAGAGTTTTGTATCGCTTTTTTTGCTTTTTAAATTATAAATTTTATAATTTGCTTCTAGGTAAACACTATTTTTATAAGCTATAAATCGTTTAATGGTTACATAGACTCTTTTGTAACTATTTTTATTTGAGTTCCAAGGATAGAGATATACATTAGGGTTGTTCATAGATTTTTGTAAATAGTCAATAAGAATATTAGTAAGACGTTTTTTCATAGGGGTTAGCCATTGAGCTTTATCTAAAAGTTCAATTCGATAGGGTGTAACTTGACGTACTAAAATATGGTCTTGAAGATATTTGGGAATATTAACAGTTACAATATCAATAGGTTTGGTATAGGTTGTATCGGCATGAATATTTAAATTGTTTCCTAGAGTGTAATATTTTTTAGAGCTACAACCTACTAGTACAATAAGGGTAAAAAGTAGAGGTAAAAGTTTTTTCATTAGTCATCTCCTAATATAAGTGCATTTGGTTTCTTCTCAAGTTTTAGGCTAATTCTACCCATTGACTCAGCTGTTAAAGTTAGTTCTCTAAGAGTTAAAGAGAGTTCTGAAGCAAAACGAGAATCTGCACCATAATCTTCAGCAAGGGCTTGAACCTTTTGAAGTGTTGTTGTAAGTTCATTTAGTGTTAATGTTAACTCTGATGGTAAATTTTGTAATGACTCTTTACCTGTAAGTTTATTAAGATTTAGAGCTGTTTTATCAAAATCTTTTACAATGGTATTTACACTATTAACTGTTTTTCGTAAATCTTTTAATAGATTTTGAATAGGTTTGTTATTATCTTTTAAGAGTTTATCTGCTGATATTAGTAGATTTTCAAGAGGTAGATTCTCTAGTTTTACAATAAGCCTATTTACATCATTTAGAAGTGTTGAGCCTTTTTTAGCTTTTATTGTTGGAAATATATCATACTTTGAACCTTTGACTATTTCACCTGTAGAGTTTTTATCAAATATTAGATTAATATAGTCACTACCTATCATTGGTAGAGCAGAGTCAATTGATGCTCGTAATCCTGATTTTACTAAATCTTCTATAACTTTATCACCTTTTATATTGTCACTATTATTAAAAGCTTGGGTGTGAATTAGAGCAAATACTTTAGATTTTACTTTTTTAGATGTTGCATCAAAATGACTTTTTATATCGGTGATATAACCTATTTGAAATCCATTAAACTCAATAGGTGAACCAATCTCTAATCTATTCTCTTCCTCTTCAAAATTAAAGGTATAGATTTTTTCTGTACTATCTACCATAAGATGTTTTGCTTTCATCTCTGCTAAGCTTTTATATAGAGGGTATATCTGTTTTTGTCTCTCTTTACTTCTGTTATTATCACTATTTATAGATTGTATAGGAGTATAGATAGAGATACCTCCATGAACAAGTTGTGATATAGAGGCGATGTTTAAATCTAGTTTCCCTTGAGAAAAATCAACACTTAAACTACTAGTTGTATAAAATTGGCTTTGATTGTTAATAAAAGTAGTATATCTCTCTTTGACAAAAATTGTAAAATTAACTTTTTTCCCATCAGGTGAGATAGCAACTCTCTCAACTCGTCCAACTTTTATCATTCTATAATAGACATGAGAACCCTCAGTAATATTGTTTGAGTTTGGAGCAGAGAGTATATAGTATTTTCCCTTTGCATCTTTGTTAATATATGGTTTCTCTAACCCTTGAAATTTATATTTTGTTTTCTTACCTTTAATACCAAAAAGTTCAATGTAAGAACCAGAGAGAAGGGTATCTAGTCCAGAGACACCATGTGAGCCTACATCGGCATGAACAATCCAAAATTTTGCTTTTTCATTAAGGTAATTTGCAATATCTTTGTTAATCTTCACCTCTACAGTTACCCCATCACCATCTTTAGAGAGAGAGATTTTTGAGACCATACCTACTGTTACATCACGAAACTTTACTTGACTTTGATTTGCAATGAGACCAGCATTTGATTTAAAATTTATTTGAATAGTAGGACCAATTTTAGAGTAGTATTGGTAAGCTAACCATAATGCAATAACCATTGCTATAGTAGGAACAAGCCATATAGTAGTTAAGAGTTGAACCCCTTTTGCCTCTTTAATTTTAGGAGTGTTGTATTTTTTATGATTTGGCATTATAGATTTTTCCTTTTTCGATGTTTAATTAATCTTGTATCAAATGACAAGGCAGAGAGCATGGTAAAAAAGACCATGAGTGCAAAGGCTGTTGCTCCAGCTCCTGGAAAGATTTGTATTCCTGAGAAGTGAATAAGTACAGAGAGTATAATAACTACAAATACATCAACCATTGACCAAGGGCCAATAGCTTCTGTAATATAGAAAAGTTTGTGTTTATCAAGCTTTGATGAGTTTAGATTGTATTTGGTAGCTATTAATAGATAGATAATTAATAAAAATTTTAATAGAGGAACAAATACAGAGGCAATTAAAATAATAAGTGCAATAGGGTAGGAACCAGACTCCCATAGATGGACAATTCCCCCTATAATAGTACTTTCACTGTTAATTCCAAACTTTTTTGATATTAAAATAGGGTATATATTGGCAGGAATATAGAGAATAATAGCTGTAATTAAAAATGCTATAGTTTTATGATATGAAATTTTTAAATCTTGATAGATAGGTGAGTGACATCTTCGGCATAAGCTCTTCTCCTCACTATCATAATTGACTGCTTCACAGATATGGCATCTTACAAACTCTACTTCTTTATTCATCTATTGTCCCATATATTTCAGTATGTTTGTCCCATAGTTCATAAAAGCTAACTTTTTTAGTAATGATTATATCAAGAATTAGTGTAAATATAAAAGCTATAAAAGATACTCCTAACTCAATATAGGCATAGTCAAATAGTTTTACCATTGCAACTAAAAGAGAGATGAAAAATATATCTACCATGCTCCATGGTCGTACGTGTGCCAAGAGAATAAGTAATCTTTTTGTAAGGTAAGGAGCTTTTTTGATTTTCATCAAATAGAGTAGTGTTAGCATAGAAAATATAATTGTAATTGGAAAGATGACAATTAAGAATATAAACATAACTCCTACTATATATTGCTCATTTTCCATTATGACCATAAAAAGAGAGCCAACGGTTAAACTCTTTTCTAAACCTTGAATGTTGATAGTAACAATAGTATATTGATAAGCAATTATAAGAGATATCGCAGCTGCAAGAACTAGTGCTAAGGTTTTATCAATAATATTTTTATCTTCTTGATAGAGTACAACATTGCATTTTGTGCATAGAGCTTTTTTTTTATTAGGTAGAGATATCTTCTCATGTAAGGTATGGCACTTTTTACAGATGATGAGGTTATCTAATTCTTGTTCATTTATCATTATTAAATTATAACATAATTTTTAAGTGACTATTTAATTTTTTTAATAGAGTAACATCTTATCTTAATAATTAATTGATTATAATAGGTACTATACTGAATTAAGGAAATAAAATGAAAAGAGTATTGTTAGGAGTTTTAATTGCATCTTCATCTATGTTACTTGTTGCAGATGATAAAATGGAGGTAAATGGTGCTTTAAAAATAAGTACGTTGGGTTATGGTGTAGATATTTCAACCCCTATTAACAGTAGATATTCGGCACGATTTAATGTTAATGGATTGAGTTATAGTGATACAGAAACATCTGATGGAAATACCTATAGTGGAACATTAGACCTTTTAACTTTAGGGGTATTGGTAGATGCTTATCCATTTGAGAATAATTTTAGATTAAGTTCTGGGCTTTATTATAATGGAAATAAATTTCATGGAACTGTAACACCATCTTCAGAAGTATCTGTAGATATTAATGGTCGTACATATACGGCTTCTGATTTAGGACGATTGAATTCTGATATTACTTTTAATAAAATTGCACCCTATTTTGGAATTGGTTGGGGGAATGATGCACACGATACAGGGTGGGGATTTACCTTTGATTTAGGAGTACTTTACCAAGGAGCAGGAACAGCAAATCTAAATGCAGAGGTTATAAACTCAACTTTAGCATCACAAATTGCTAGTGATATTGCTCAAGAGGAGCAAAATATCAATGATGATTTATCTAAATTTAAGTTCTATCCAGTACTAAGTTTAGGTGTTAATTATACTTTTTAAGGGGTTTGTTGCCCTATAACTCGATTCTTGGTTTTCTACCCTCAGTAAAACTCTATAATGACTCCAACTCAATTTAGGAGACAGTGTCTCTCGAATTGGAAAAGTTATATAAAATCATCTCATATTTCTTAAATTTGTAACATCAAAACTTCTACCAAACTCTTTTGTCAATTCACTAGAAATAGTTTGCAATTG
>JALSQJ010000205.1 GCA_026985495.1 Campylobacteraceae bacterium | reverse complement strand
TGCTCTATGCCTTTGGAGCGAGTGCAATTATTGTAATCCTCTCCAACACCACCCAAGGAACAGAACTCTTTAATAAACTCCAAGCGACCGATATTTTGTTTACCACCCTTGGCGATTTAACAGAACCTTTTGTGCTATATGCCCTAGTAGCCACCCTATTTTTTACTCTCTACCACCGAGTAACTGGCATACTAAAAGAGATACTATTTTTCACACTACTAGCCCTAACCGTTACATCATCAGTAGAGTTAGCAGGAGTTTTAGTCGTTTTTGTGTTACTTATCGTCCCTGCCTACTTAGCACTACTACAAAGCAGATTTAACCCCTTAGGATTTGCGTGGATTGTAGGCTCTAGTGTGATTATTGTAGCGATGATTGCCTCTTACCATTTTGATTTACCTACTGGTTATACCATTGTCTTTGTTGGGTCGGGTTGTGGGATTGTTGGGGCTTTGGTGAGGGGGAGGTAGGTGGTTCTTATTGAACTTTTAATCAAAAATAAGATGACTCTTGACATTTAGTATCTAATTAGATACAATAGTTCATGTATGAAATAAAATCAACAAAAAGTTTTTCAAAATGGATTTCTAAACTCAAAGATATGAAAGGTCGTATCGCCATTGTACGACGAATAGAGAGAATGGAGCATGATAATTTTGGAGATGTTAAGTCTGTCGGAACTCATATTTCTGAACTAAGAATTACTATGGGTCCAGGTTATAGAGTTTACTTTACAAAAAGAGAAGAAAAAATTATTATCTTATTGGTGGGTGGGGATAAATCAACTCAATCAAAAGATATTAAAAAAGCAGAAGAGTTACTAGAGGAGTATGATGATGAATAAAAATGAGTTAGTAAGATTTGATATTACAGAGTATTTAGATAGTGATGAGTCCATCGCAGAGTATCTTTCACAAGTTCTTGAAGATGGAGATAATGATGAGTTTATCCGAGCCATTGGGCATATTGCTAAAGCCAAAGGAATGGCACAGATAGCAAAAGATACAGGCTTGGGTAGAGAGAGTTTATATAAAGCTTTTAGAGCCAATGCCAAACCTAGGTTTGATACCGTTCTAAAAGTGATAAACTCTTTACAAATTCAGCTTTCAGCTTCGCCTAGATTATCGGTTGGGTAGCTATTATATGGTTAGATGTATTTGAACAATAGAGGGAAAGACTTAGTGTTATTTAGGTATTTAATCTAGCCTGTCCTCCAATGGCGTTAAGTTAAGCATTTTTATCTAATTTTGTAAATTACTTTCAGATATTAAAGTCCGTAATTTGGGACTATTTATCTTTTAGAAAAATTTGTTATTTCCTTAACTTAACGCCATTGAGCCTGACCCCTTGAACTGGCATTGGGAAACCTTTTTTGTGTATTATAGCATATTTTTAGTGGTTTTTCAACGTCTGACCCCTAGAATTAGAATAGAAAGATTAGAAAAGGTGTTGAAACAGCTTTCTCTGTTATTACTGCTAAGTTTGGTAAAGTTATTAAAGCTACCTCTATTCGTGGCTTTTTTGTTAAACTAAAATTATTCATTTTAGCCTACAGTATTGATAGGTTTTTTAAGCTTTCTACTGAACATCAAAAATTGGCTTTTAACTAGCAGTTTGGGTAAAGATATTATATATTACTACTATGATAATACCCTGAAAAATCCAGAAGGTTTGGTTTTGTAGGTAGATTATACTCCTCAAAGAGGATAATTTTTATTATTTACTAATTATTATCTAAGTTAAAAC
>JALSQJ010000204.1 GCA_026985495.1 Campylobacteraceae bacterium | reverse complement strand
TTTATTATATGATGATAACCTGCTAGGTCTATGCGTATTCTTGTTGGCATTTTTAGTCTCCACTTTTATGATTTTAGATTATATCACAAAAGTGGAGTTTTTACCACTGGGGTGTAAAGTGGGGGTGAAAAGTTTTATAGCATAAAAAGTAGCGATTCATGACACGGTACTTTAGCTTTTTAGCTTTGTACTTTAGCTTCATTTAATTAACCCCAGGAACGCAACTTTTTTCTCCATCATCTCCTACTCTACAAACTTGGGCATCTGTTACTCTACAATCAGTATCAATATCACAAGGTTTAGCACAAAAAGTTGGTAATGAAAATTGAGAAGCTTGAACAAAACAGACAGCATCACTTGGACATTGATTGTTCTCTATCGTACAATTTTTCAATCCACAATATCCACTGAAAAAAGGCTCTTCTAAAAAGCAAGTTCCTCCACCACACTCTTCATCTCCTGTACAAGATTTTCCAACAAATCCAACTTGCATTATTTTTTCTTCTGCTTTAGGTGTAGCATTTATATCCTGATGAATATAGAGAAAAGAACTAGAAGATATCACAAGTTGAGCATTTTTAGTAGAAGAGAGAGGCATAGGTTTCATCTTAAAATCTAAAGCTGTTAATGTTGTCAATTGTCCCCAATTATACTTTTTTAATATATCCAAAGGAATAGAAAAATCCCCATCATTTTTTATATTACAAGCAAGAATTTCGGAGGGAAGAGAAGTCGTAACCCATTTACTTGTTAGATAAATAAAAATATTTTTAGAATCTCCTCCTTTCCAAGTTACTCTTAGAGGTAGCAGACTATTCACTTGTGGAACTTGTCCATCTTTATCAACTTTTGGGCTAGTGAGTGTAATGGGAGTCATGCTATTGGCACTTACCTGAAATGCAGAAATATCTTTACCACCTTCTGCATTAAAAGTAATTTTTGACCCTGCCGTATAATTATCTAATCCCTCTCCTCTATATTTAATTTGAGTAGAGTAATTGTTTGTTACGTTACTATAATTAAATAATGGTATCTCCCAACCATTCCAGTCTGCGTCTACTCTTACATCTCCTGCATCTAAAATCTTCTCTTCTACAGTTTTATGTAGACTCTCATCAAAAATTTCACAACTATCAATTGCAATCTGTTTACTTAAAAGTTCAATTCTACTTTGCATGAACATTGTACCTGTACTATTAGGAGTGATAGACATTTCTATTAACTTAGAATCATTTTTTGGATTAGCAGAAAAAAGTAAACCTCCTAAAAGTACAACATCTTTACATCCAACACAATCATGAATATATCGAAAAGATGCATTCTCTATTTTTTTAGTAGGCTCTTCATCTCTTTGTTGTTTTGTGGAATCACTATCCCTACAACCTATAAAAGACACACTCAATATAGCAAGTAATAAATTTAGTTTTTTCATTTTTCATCCTTTGTATGATTTAAATCAGTCAATTATTATTAACTTATTTAAATTATAACTTAAATAAATGTAGAATAGGTGTAGAATAAAATTTTAAAATATTATTTTATATTAGGCAAGAAGAGAATCTTCTTTGCCTATATATTTTTCTATTCATCAATAGAATTTAAAATTTGCTCTTCATTATTTTTTAGAGGTTTGATATTAAATTTTACACCCCAAACTTTACACCCCAGTGGTTAAATCTCCACTTATTTCAATACCTTAGAAACATGAGATTTAGACAAACCAAGATATTGAGCAATCTCAACTTGCTTATATCCATCTTTGTATGC
>JALSQJ010000203.1 GCA_026985495.1 Campylobacteraceae bacterium | reverse complement strand
AACAGTGCCATCGCCATTCACATCTGCATCTACATTATCAGGAATACCATCTCCATCACTATCTAAAGTTGCACTATAAACAACCCCCAAGACACCATTTTCTTTTAATCCTTCTGATATTGATGCACGATTATCGCCACAACCTTGAATAAAAAGAGCCATAAAAAGTATAATAACTATATGAATATATCTTTTTAACATCACTATCTCCTACCTTTTGGGGTAACTCAAGACTGCCTCAATTCTACGATTCATTGCACGACCATAAGAGGTTTTATTAGAAGCAATAGGCATACTCTCACCTCTTCCTTCAGCACAAAGCCTTACAGGGCTTACACCTCTTCGAATTAAAGCTTCTACCACAGCATTAGCTCTTGCTCGAGAAAGTCTCATATTGCTTATAGCTGAACCAATACTATCGGTATATCCTACAATATGAACGAAACTTCCTCTATTTTTAAGTAAAAAGTTTGCAAATATCTCCACTTTTTGCAAAGAGAAGCCCTCTAAAAGAGCAGAATTATTTGCAAAATTAACTCTTAATGTTGTTTTAATAGGACAGCCATAACTATCAACTGAAAAATTACATGGAGTTGCTGGACACTGGTCAAATCTATCTTCAACCCCATCTCTATCTAAATCAGGTGCATTAATCTTTATAGAACACTCATTATTAGTAACATAAACAATTTTTGGTTTAACCCTCTTTCGACTAGTTATAACTTTAGGTCTGACAACTTTTCTAGGCTTTACCAATTTTGGCTTACGACTATTTTGGACACCATAAGATAATGGCATACTTATACCAGTCGTAACAATAGCTTCATTACCTTCATTTCTACCACCTACAATCTGAAGCATCTTCCCCTCAACTCGTGCCTTAAAACCATCTTCTAAATCTACCCTTACTCCAACTCCACCCTGCACAAAAGGGTGACTCTCAAAAACATCTTTAGTTGCTCCACCAACATACTCATAACCAACACCAGCTAATAGATATGGAATTGTATAGGTTCTATTCTCATACTCATAAATAGCATTAACCGAACCCTTTAAGAGACTTGAAGCGTAATCATTATTAACTTTTGTATAAGAGAGGTCAACTCTTGGCATTACTACATATCTGTCATCTTGATAAGTAACACCAATAGCAGGATTGTTAAATTTAAAACCACCCTCATTTTGAGTAGAGTTCATACCAATATTAATACCAATCTCACTCTCTACTCGTTTAGCATTTAGTAATATTAAAAATGGTATTACTAAAATAGTTACTATTTTAAACACTTCTTCTCCTCTTATAGAAAACTATATTTTTGCTTAAAATATTAACATAATATAAATATTTAAAAATAACTTTTCTTATAATTTCTTTAAAAAAAATAATTATTATAATTCAAAAAAACATTTAAAATTAACTTTAAATGAGATAATAATCTTTCGTGTTATTTTTAATCACTTTTTACTAAACTATGACAATTTGACAACTTTCGCTCTTTACAAGAGAGTTTTTGATACCATTTCAATATGAATAAACTAGAGACGCTAAAACACTACTTTGGACACGATAAATTTAGAGAACAACAAGAGGAGGTTATTGATGCTATTTTAAGCCATCAAGACCTACTCATGATTTTACCAACAGGTGGAGGAAAATCTCTATGCTATCAGCTCCCCTCTCTGCTTATGTCAGGTGTGACAGTAGTTATATCTCCTCTTTTAGCTCTCATGCATGACCAAGTAGTAGCCCTTAGAGAGAATGGAATACCCTCTGCCATGTTAAGCTCTATGCAGACACTAGAGGAGTCTAAACAGATAGAGCAACAGCTAATAGCCAATAAAATCAAACTGCTCTATGTTGCTCCTGAACGACTTATGAACGACTACTTTTTAACCTTTTTGTTGGACTTAAAGATAAACTTTTTTGTAATTGATGAGGCTCACTGTGTTAGTGAATGGGGGCATGAGTTTAGAGAACACTACCGAATGCTCTCACAACTTAAAATCTCTTTTCCAACCTCGACCATTGCAGCATTTACAGCTACAGCTACTCAAGCAGTTAAAGAAGATATTTTAAACAATCTTAACCTTCAAAACCCAAAAGTTTTTACAGGCTCTCTTTTTAGAGAGAACTTAACCATAACAGCCAAACACCGAGAGACCGATGGAAGAAAACAGCTTATATCTTTTCTAAATGAACACAAAAATGAAGCAGGAATTGTCTATGCCTTTTCGAGAAAACAGACCGAGACAACAGCCAACTATTTAAAAAAACAAGGATTTAAAGCAGCTGCCTACCATGCAGGACTACCGACTGATGTTAAAAATAGAGTATTTGCCGATTTTGTAACAGATGAGATTGAGATTGTGGTAGCAACCATCGCTTTTGGTATGGGAATTGATAAGAGCAATATTCGTTTTGTGGTGCATATGAACCTACCAAAAACCTTAGAGAACTACTACCAAGAGATAGGTCGTGCAGGTCGTGATGGTTTGGAGGCAACTACTCTTTTACTCTTCTCAACAGCTGATATTGTGCAACAGAAATCTTTTATAGAAGCCCTACCCGATAGCCCCTACAAAGAGAATGCTTTTGAGAAAATCAATACTATTTCACGTTTTGCAAACTCTGAATCGTGCAGACATCAACAGATAGCCACCTATTTTCACGATACAATAGAGGAGTGCAAAACCAAGTGTGATAACTGTCTAAACCCCAACCAAAATAGTACAGATATTACACAAGATGCACAAAAACTACTCTCTGCTATTTTTAGAACAAAACAATCTTTTGGATTACACTATGTAGTTGATGTTTTAAGAGGAAGTAGAGAGCAACGTATCTTCACCAATTCCCATGAGCAACTCTCTGTTTATGGAATTGGCAAACACTACTCTAAAGCTCAATGGCTAACTATTGCTGATAAACTCTTAGAATTGGGTGCTATAGCCATTGGAGAGTATCGTGTCTATCATCTGTTAGAGTGTGGAGTAGATATATTAAAAGGGCATAAATCTGTTACTATACGCGAAGAGAGATTGACCATAAAAACAACAAAAGTGAAGAGAAGAGTTGACTACTTTGATGAGTATGAAGTAGAGATTTTTGACCAACTTAGAGAGCTTAGAAAAGAGATTGCTACAGTAAATAAAGTACCACCATATGTTATTTTTTCAGATAAAACACTTAAAGAGCTATCCAATGTTCTTCCAACAACAAAAGAGGAGATGTTAAAGATTCATGGTATTGGTGAAGTAAAATTTGAACGGTACGGTGAACTCTTTTTAAACTTAATGGAGAGAATTTCAAATGGCTAAACCTATACTATGTGGCATTGATGAAGCAGGACGAGGTTCTCTTGCTGGTGATTTAGTAATAGCAGGAGTTATTTTAACCCAAACAGTAGAGAGTCTAACCGATTCTAAAAAAATCAGTGAAAAAAAGAGAGAAGAGCTATACACTACAATTATAGAGAATTCACTCCATCATATTGTCTCTTTTCCCCCTAAACAGATAGATAAAGAGGGTCTAAGTCGATGTTTAGCCATAGGGCTAGAGTCTATTAAAAAATATCTAAATGCTGATATTTATCTATTTGATGGAAACCAAACATTTGGAGTTTTGGGTATTAACACCATGGTCAAAGCTGATACAAAAGTAGCCCAAGTGAGTGCAGCTAGTATCTTAGCAAAAGTGACACATGACCGAGCTATTATTAAAGCATCAAAGATTTATAAAGAGTATGGATTTGAAAAGCATAAGGGGTATGGAACAAAGAGACATATTGAAGCAATAAAAAAATATGGTTACTGCAATATACATCGTCTCTCTTTTAAAATCAAACCATAACTATACTCAGGTTGTTACCGTTTTGTAATCTTTTTTCTTTTATACTTCTCAATATACAACACGAAGGAGTCTTCAAATGAAGAAAATTTTACTATCAACAATTACAATTGCAAGTATAGCTACAGCAGGTGGCTTAAACGACACAACAACCTATGTAAACTCTGACAACTCTAATGCTCAAATAGAAGCACTTCAATCTCAAATGGCTGATATGCAAAATAAACTTACTGCTTTAGAAAATCAAAAATCTGAAAAAGTAATTCCAGAAGCACCTAAACATAAAGGGACTATGGTTAAATCACATGTACCCGTTCTTAAGTTTTCAGGTACTCACTATTTAGGTTTTGTAAACTCTTCTCCAGATGAGGGAGACTCAACAAATAAGTTTGAGACAAGAAGAAACTAC